>CAYZUR010000009.1:0-16721 GCA_964481535.1 uncultured Spirochaetaceae bacterium
TATATCTAATCCCTTTTGATCGCTGATGATGATGATAGAATCTGCTACTACTTTTTTAATATGTGTCTCTATTTCTTGCACAATAATGTCTTGTTTCTTCATAATATCTAGGACAAAAGGGGGTGTGATAAGAGATGCATGTGAAATATGTTGTACTCGAGAATCTATGATGATGAGAGGGGATTTACAATTAATTGAACCAATAATAGATTTAAGATGTTCAATTGCTCCAAAAGTAGTTACTGAGATAATATTTGCTTTATATGTGGTAAAGTTTTTCTCATTTCTCATACTTCACCCCCTTTTAAAGAAGTAAGAAATGTGTGAAGTATTGCCGAATCTTTTTCACTCATAAGCAAATGATGCATATTGGAGATAACTTGACGCAAGATTCCCTCAAGTTCCTCTAATGGGGAGAGGCTAATCCAGTATCTACAGAAATCTTCAACACCCATTGTCCCTAAGGAATCTTGGATCATCTGATAAAGAGTAGGCTTTGTTTGTTTTATAAACTTTACGAGAGGTAATAAAAGTGTTGCTGCACTTTGTTCAAGAGTCGATAATGAGGTGATCACAAGATGCTCCATAAGAGCTGCGATAGAAGAATGTTCTGCATTAGATGCAACATCCCCAATAAAATGGAGAAGAGTTGTTACAGTAAATGATTTCTCTTCACGCTCTGCCTCTATTATTGAATGAGCAGTTGTGAGGATAAAAGAGATATTTGCTTTAGTAAAGGAAGATGGATATTCTAAAGAACTTGCAAAAAGGTAAAAAAGCATAACAGACATTATGCCCCCAATATTCTCCATCTTTAGGTCAATGCATAAGTCCCAATCATAGATGATTACATCACTAGAACCTTTAAAGTGGGTATATTCATTGCCAATTAATTCTCCAAAAGGAATATGTATGATAGGAATTTTTCTTGATATCTTTTTAGCTATATCATCACACGCAGCTATTTCTTGAGACCCTCCATACGCAATGATTGAGTCTATAGTAGTAAAATCTATCTCTACATCCTTTTTATATGGAATAAACAACGATGCGGATAGTGATGAGTGAAAAGATGTCATCTTTTTCTCTATACGTGGAGTGCTGGGGTAGATATATAATGGTGTGGTAGATGAAAAATCTATAAGGAGATCCTTAAGGGTGCTTAAGGCACCTTTGCCCTGAATGACTTTGGCATGTCGATGATAATAAGGGGAAATAGTCTTCAACATTGTCTCCTTTTCACACTAGTGTATAAGAAATATAGCCAATAGTGTAATCTTTCTCGCAAAGATGGTACATCTGTACTATGGAGGATAGAAAGAGATCCTCTCTTTTCTTCATTATAGCGATAAAAAAAAGATCTTTGAATCCACAATAGTAGGATGCGAGAGACTCCCTTATTATCATCTGATACTTTTACTTCTTTTTGAAAGAATGATTCATAGTGTGTCATCGTTTTTTCATGGTAATACGTAGGAAATTCAAATAAAACAGCCCCTTTTTTCTCTACTTCTGGTATAGAGGATGTGGGGATAAGGTATACTTCGTTATCTTGTTTTTTTACACATAACGAGACAAAGATGTTAGAATTGTTTATGGTCAGAGTAATTATCGTCATGTCTTTCATCTGTTGTAACAAAAAATTACAATAGTGGTCTATATGAGCGACACACTGTAGATGGTGCGACAGTTTTTTTAATGCTGTGTGTGTATGTTTCAATGAAGTCCATCCTTTGAGTTCTTGTATTGTACCCAATGTATGGACAGTGAGCAAGGTTAATATTGACGACTATGTATGTTAGTAGTTAGACTGAATATGAGGGACAGAGGTAAGCAAATGGAAAAATATTATCCAACATTGCAATATGTTGTTGTAGATCTAACAAAGGAAGCCTGGAGTGTTCATACACTCAGCCCCTCTATATTCTCCTCCTTTCTTGGTGGACATGGCCTTGGTCTTTATCTTTATGAATCTCATTGTTCGAAAGAAGAAGAGAGTTGTGAACAATCTCCCATTGTTTTTACAACTGGATTATTTACGCAGTTTCACATTATTGATAAAGATTCTTTGAGTATGACAGCTTTATCTCCTATTTCAAACACAGTGAAAAGTGCAACAAATCATACTTCTTTTGCCACGTATCTCATTTCCTGTGGATTTTGTGCTCTTGTGTTAACTGGGAGTGCTCGTCGTCCTATGGTTTTAGATATTGAAGCACAAGATGTTATATTTAATCCAACTGAAAAACTTCTTAATAAAGGGTCAAGGAAACTATTACCCTTCTTAATCTCTCAAATAAACAATCCGCTATTGTGATCGGTCCATCTGGAGAGAATAAAATTCCTTTTGCTTCGCTCATAAGTGATGGAAAGAGTTTAGAAAGAGAGGGCTTTGGAGCGTTATTAGGTTCTAAGAGGATTAAAGCTATAGTGATAGATAAAGGTCCCTATTCTTTTGCTACAAGATATCAAAAAGAGATAGATGAAATTACAAAAGAGATTAAGAACAAAATTCATAATTCCTCATATTATAAAAATGAAGAAGCTAATAATCATCTTAATATTGTGAAGAATGCTAATGAAGGAGGCTTTGCAGGTGTTGCACATTCTACAAAGCGATGTGATCCACGTATAATGCATCTCTATGGAAGTACCTATCCATCTCTATATTCACATCCTCTTCATCTTCAAATAGGAACTGTTTTTATTGCTGATAAATATGGGAACAAAGTCCTCATGGATAGTAATACTATGCTCTCCTTTGGTTCTAATATAAAAAATTATGACCCCTCATTAAGTGCCACCTATACCCAACTTTCAATAGAAGTGGGGCTCGACCCCATAAGTACTGCGATGATTATTTCATGGGTGATGGAAGGGGTAGAGCGGGGTGTTGTTAATGATATTCCTTTATCATATACAGATCATTCTCATCTTGAAGAGATTATTGAATCTATTGCTTCTTTGTCAGGGAGTGGAAAGAAGTTGGCAAAAGGGAGTCCCTTCTTAGCTAAAGAGTATAAAAATGGAGATTTTATCACATGTATTCATAATAAAGAGATGATGCCTTATGACCCGAGAGGTTCGTATGGACAGGCTCTTTTAATGACGTTAGGGTATGATTTCCTCCACCCAGAAGATACGCTCTATTCAATTAGCCCATTAACTGAGATAAAAGGGAAAGCACAGTCTGCTATTTTGAGTGAGCAGCTCTATCTTCTTAGCACTGCCCTTGGGGTGAGCTATAAAAATATAGTCGCCTTGCTCTATGATGTTACTTTTTATCGCCTTTTAAGTTCTGCAAGTGTGAAAAAGAATTCTGTGGTACTCACACGTATTGTGAATTATATATTAGGTGATGAAATTCCATTAATTGATATCTATGACGTTGCAAGACGAACTTTAGCGTTAGAAATGCGACTTAATGCTACTTCTCGTGCAACAGATGCAACTCTTCCACTTCAATTTCTATTAGATGGAGATAGTAATTGTGAGAAAGAGAGTACCGTACCATTTACTAAGTTATTGAATGAATATAAGGTGCTCTATGAGATAGAACTTTCGTCGATTAAGTAGGTGCAAAGGGGAAGTGATGAAAAAGTGTATTACAATATTATTTGTTGTATTAATATCATTACATCCCCTGTTTTCTTATATCTCGAGTGTTTCAGTTGGACCACTTAATGACGCTTTTACATTTGGCATAGCTGAAAATTATGATGATTTACGCTCGTATGGATTTACTTCAATCTTAGAGACATCCTCCAATTGGAAGGGTTCTGTTTCTCTCTCTGGTATTACGTTTAGAAATATAAGAACCCCTTTGATTGGGAATAGAGTTGATGAAATAGATGTTTCTGTAAGCAAGGAATTTCCTCTCTTTTTTAATTCTAATAACATAAAATTTGCTACCTTTTTGACTCTTTCAAGTGGATTTTATTTATTAGGGGACTTAGGGTTTGATGCTATACAAAACAGATGGCATAGAATAATTGATGTGAGGGAATTACTTCTTCAATATTGCAATGAAGGGTCTGCATCAATATATCCACATTTTGGCCTTAACTCTCGTTTCTCTTTCTTTGAAAAAATCCCCTATTATTCCCATTCCTCTGTAATGGTAGAAATTGAAGGTAATTTTCATCTATCTCCATTATATAAAACTAGCTACGCAGTTGGTCTTTCAATTGGTCAACTGAGTGGACCTGGTAATCATTTCAAGGTTGGGGCTGGATTTACCCAAACTTTCTCTCTCCATCAATTTCCCTTATTAGAAACAACTGCAGCTTCAGAGTCTGGTATATATGCAACCCTTATAGGTCGTCTTGGATTACTTCGAATAAATTACAGATTATATACTCATTCAAGTAGAGCATATGGGGGCTTAATAATTGGTCTTTATAATAATGTATCTGAAAGTGACCACTACTATAGGACAAATGATCTTATATTTTCTGTTGGATCTGAGATGTCAGAAAAGAAAATGTACTCTTTAGCAATTCGTTATGCTATTACTCCAGATTTAGGAATATATACTTCTAATGTTTTTGGTACTGAGATACTCGAATATAATCAACACATTCGTCAAAATACATCAAAATGGCATTTTGGAGTAGATTATGAATTTCATACTCTCAAAAATGCTCTATTACTCCCTTTTACGTCAGTTGGTGTTGGATTTAAAAGAGTCTTAGTTACTCAAGATGGTTCTATCGGTGAACGAAGAGCATCTGTTTTAGACCATCTTTCCTTGTTGATGAGTGGGCAAGTGGGAGTAAGGCTATTTCATGATGGTAGGCTACGACTTGGTTCTACTATATATGGGATTGAGCTTAGTGGGGGGTTGAGTGTAACGATGGGGAAAAAGTTAGAAGAAGAAATTACTCGGTATCATCTGATTTTAACAGATTCTTTTCAGCCTTTTGTGAGAATATCGATATTTTCTGCTGGGAGTCTTTAGATATTGATAATAAAAGAACCTCTTGGTATTCCAGTGTGTAATCTCTCATGCAGATAACTTTTTTTGGATTTGATGCCAAAAAGGAAAGTACTCTCTATGTATTACAGCAGTGCTGAATATCGGGAATATATTGATTAGCAAATTGTATTATGTATATAATGTGGTGGATTTATTATAGGTCTTTCATTCACTTAATATGCAGATGTAGGAGTTTTTTTGATGGTGTCTCAGAACAAAACTAATAAAAACTATGAGAATAGATTCGTTGTTTTTCTCGAAAAGAAAATCTTTATGGATGAAATCTACAACCCCAGTATCCTTTCAAGTCAAAGGAGCCTTTGTGAAGACGTTGTTTCTGCCTTGAGCAAATTACAAAACCATTTTTCTTTGGTGATTGTAAACGATGCAATAACTGAAGATGTTTTTAGCGATGAATATTTGAATTCTATATTGATGGAATGTGGAATAGAGATTTCCTTCACTTCAAAAGAAATGGTCAGCATAGGAGACCCTTTCATTGATCATTCTTCAATACTCGAGGTAATCGAGCAGTTTTCCCAAATCAATAGCATTCCTCCTGAACGCAGATATCTCATGCAATCTGGTCTCAAGGTATCTTTCTTCTCTGAACTTTCACATCATGGGACAGAGACATTTCTTCCAAAAACTCTTACCTTCAGCTTCCACAATTATAGTGATTTGGTGTCTTGGATTCTTTTACATCCAAAACCCTCCCATAATTTGCTCAAAACACTTCTTGCTGGTGCAAAGATAATACAAGAAGGAGGACTTGTCGCTTTCCCTACAGAAACAGTGTATGGTCTTGGTGCGGATGCGACAAACCAATGTGCTGTAGAGAAGATCTTTACAGCAAAAAAGCGACCACTTTACGATCCACTGATTGTGCATGTATCAAATCGGGATCAGATGTTACTTTTAGTCACAGAATTACCCAAAAAAGCAGAAATGCTCATAACACAATTTTGGCCTGGACCATTGACAATTGTGCTTCCTAAATCATCTTTGGTACCAGAGATCGTGACCTCTGGATATCCTTCAGTAGCTATAAGAATGCCCAGTAATCCGTTGGCTCTCGAATTGATTCGGCTCTCTCAAAAACCGATTGCAGCCCCTAGTGCGAATCGTTTCGGTTACACAAGTCCAACGACTGCAAAACATGTAGTGGAGCAATTGGAAGGAGAATACGATGTGATAATTGATGGAGGTGGTTGTGTCGTAGGAATTGAATCGACAGTGATTTCATTCCTTGGAGAAATGCCGAGAATCCTTAGACCTGGTGGTATAGACCAGAAGGCAATTGAGTCATGCATAGGTAAGGTGCTGTTGGGCCAGCAAGAGACAAATGAGGATACATCAACCAGTCCTGGTATGCTACCAAGTCATTATGCTACATCCACACCTCTTCAAATCGTAGAGGACTTTAACGACTATACAACTAGGCGTGATGTGGGGGTTCTCTGTTTTGGAAAGAGTGAACACGTTTTTGTTGGTCCTGTGGAATATTTGAGCCCATCGGCAAATCCAGCTGAAGCTGCGAAACGATTGTACCAAGCAATGAGAAAACTCGACAGCCTGTCTCTTTCATTGCTCGTAGTGAAATTACTTCCTGAAACAGGAATAGGAATAGCTGTCAACAATCGTCTTATGAAAGCTGCAGGTAGCCCCTCAGTCGTTCAGTAATACTCATACGCCGACCTTTTTGAAACTGCCTGTTGGATTATCAGGATGTGGGATTTTATTAAACACATCAAGCTTCACTACCGATAAGATTCCTGCGATGATAACAATCCCAATAGCTACAGCGAGTGATATTCGAAATGAACCTGTGAGGTCTATGAAGTATCCACCTATTGCGGGAGCGATGAGTCCAGCAATCCCGTACGCGATAAAACAGATAGGGTAGAGTGTGGAAAAAATCGTTTTGCCGAAGTAACGCGCAATCGTCGATGCGTAGATTACAAAATTTGCTCCAAAGAAGAATCCAATGAAAACTATATCAAGCAGGATAAGCCATTGTGGCAATGGATAGAATAGAGGTATGCAAGCGATCGATAACCCGATCAATGAGATTGGAATGCTTTTGTATCCAAGTCTATCAAAAAAATGTCCCCAAACAATTCGTCCAACGGCATTTCCAACGGCAAAGAGAGGGATGGCCTTAAGTGAATGAAGATTTTTAATACTACTTTCCCTCACTATCTGTACGAGGTTCCCATTGATAAGAAGGCCTGCAAAGGTGCCAGCGAAAATCCCTATTGCGCAGATTGCGAACTGTATACTGAGAATTTCTCTCATTCCAGCTTTTTTTGTTTTTGTTGTATCGTGTCCTGCAGGTTCCATTAGAAATAGAGATGCAATAAAAAGTATCAAGCCACAAATAATTCCCCACCACCGAAGAAAAATAAGGATTTCCATACCGGAACCTAAGAAATAATCGGACACTGTGGAAAGAATGATCGCCCCACTTCCAAATCCTGCAACAGATATTCCTGTAACCAATCCTTTGTTATGTGGAAACCACTTCATTCCTACAGTCAACGGGCAAACATAGCCGAACCCTATTCCTGTGCCGGTGATAACTCCAAGTCCAAGCAACAATACTCCGTATGTCCCTTGTGAAAAAGAAGCGATCAAGTACCCTCCTGTGAAAAGTACAGCACCAATCCCTGCCGTCATTTGCGGTCCATGAGTTACTAAAAACCGGCCAGCACCTACCATCGTTAATGTGAATGTAGCAATACATAGACCAAATATGAAGCCTCCTTGCCCTATAGTAAGCCCGTATGCTTCACCCAATTGAGAAAGCAAGGTACTCCAGGCGTAGATGCCCCCAAGGATGATTTGTATCAGTATTCCTGCTATCAATGATATCCATCGGTTCTTCATTTAATCCTCCAAGAGATGGCATTTTTGAATATTACCACATCTTTTCTTACTACTCCAATTGAACGTACATGCCAGTTAGGTGTATTTAGGTAGCACTTTCTTGTCATCTGTAATATCCCTGTAGTTGGTAAAACACCATAATTATGCAAGGTTATATCTGATTTTATCCTCCAATACTCAAGCCCTCGAAAATTTGTTGTGTCGTCGCAGTGATATCTTCTTTGCTTACTATATCTAAAATTGCATGATTCTTTCTATAATACGATAACACTGATTTTGTCTGAGCATTATACACCTGTAGCCTTTTGGTAATTGTCGATTTCACATCATCGGTTCGTTGTACAAGGTCGGTTTTACAGTGGTTGCATTGACCAACACTATGTGGTTTTTTATGAATTATGTGATAGACAAGATTACACGAGGGGCAGATGCGTCTTCCTGTAATTCGATCGATTATTTTCGCATCGTCAAGGGTAATATTGACCACTGTGTCGATGATGATCTTTTCATTGCTCAGCACCTTCTCTAGATGTTGGGCCTGCCAAAGGGTTCTAGGAAATCCATCAATAATAAAGCCTCTTTGACAGTCATTTTTTTGTATCCGATTTTGTATGAGGTCAATTGTTATTTTATCTGGGACCAACATACCATTATCCATATACCCCTTCACTATTTTCCCTAACTCAGTACCGTCAGCGACGTTTTCCCGAAAAATGTCTCCTGTCGATATATGGGGAATTTGCAGTGCTTGTGAGAGTATGGTAGCCTGGCTTCCTTTTCCTACGCCGGGGGCTCCAAACATGATTAGTATCATAAAATAGTATCTCCTTCTATACAAAACAGTAGTAAATATATTCAGATGTCCACTTTCCACATTTTTAAGTCGAATTTTTTGTATAGGCAACTGCGTTTTCTTTTCCTGTGTGCCAGAATGTGAAGACCAAAGGAATTCACACTCTGATGAGGCCAAATCTATATAATTCAATTTTTCATGGGGATAAGCTTCACGTATTCTTGAATCGAATCATCATTCAAACATGCTTCGATAATTTTTCTCCCTAAAGGATCAATTTCAGGGGTTAGATAATTTGCTAGCTCCTTTTTGAAAAAGTTTGACAGAATAATCGCTCCAGCGTCGTACCCCTCATCGCCAACTTCAACCTGTCTGTTTACTTCGAGTAATTCCTTAGGGATAAACACTCCATCAACTTTTACGCTGTTAAGCGAATATCCTAGGAGAGGACTTTTTGAAGGTTCTATCTGATGAGATTGAAATTTAGCGCTTCCGCGTCTTGCAAGATATTCTCTCGCAATCCATTGTGGCATGAATCCTACTTTATAAATTCCGATATTCTGATTGGGAACAAGGATATACCTTGTATTAGGATATTCTATTATCTGTTTGAGCAACAGATTTGCCTGATCGACCATTCTTCCTGTAGCGAACGGCCAATAGGAGCCTACACCCTCGCTACTCATTCCTTCTGTGTCAGTGATACTTGGATTATCATGTCCTCGCGGTGCTACGAGTCTCCACAGCCATGCAAGGGCCGGGGGAAGAATGTGGAACAGTCCGATGATACCGTAGGTGGGATGTTCTTTTGAGCATGGTGGTGTTCTTACACCAAAACTTCGGATATCAACCTCGACGGGTTCGTTGATGATATTCGGGACAAGCCTTCGGGGCATGATAGCTCGAGGATTTGGACATGGCTTACCAGGAGCATCCATAATATGTTCCCAAATAAGGCATGTTGATCCTGGTTTCGTATCGTAATTCAAGAAAATTAGCGGTTCTTGAGGATGCACACACAGTTCTTCAAGATATGGGTCTGTTCCATACTTGGTGATATGATTTGTTCTAAGGAACCAACCGTCCTCAGCATCGCAAACTACAATTTTTCCACTTTTATTCTGCAACGCAGGGTGGCACAAGGCCATATCATCAGTCACCGGTTTCAGTTCACATGGTTCAATTAAGTTGAGATGCATTTTCTCTTTAGTTCTCGTGTTCTGGCTGAGAAGGATGTTTCCATCCATCTCTCGGTGGACTTTTTCGATCATTTCGCTTTTTCCACCACCACTAGCACCCTCATGCATGATCGTTATTATATTGTCATAAGGCGTTACGACCATCACGGTTGAACCGTGGGCTGTGACCCATCCCTCTTTTTCTCCGATATGTAAAAGCACACCGTAAACACCTTTCTTTGCGCTTGGACCTGGATAAAGATTGTAGGAAAACATTTCGTACACGCTATCGAGCCTATTGTGCACAACCATCTGTTTTCCATCGAAATGAGTATGCCGAAAGGTCGGTGCGAGATAGATAATTGCTTTTGGCGTAAATCCATCAGGGATTTCGCTAGCTGGTATAAATCCTTGCAGGTCTGCAAGTCCGCCTGCGAAGAAGCCGGCGTTATTCGGAGCTACCAAAAGGGCTGGACATCCCATTTCTTTGATTCCTGCGGTAAAAGGCATCAAGATCAAGTCTGTTGAGGCTAGCCAATCGAATGTTGTTTCCCTGAGTGAAGAAAAATCGGTTCCAAACTTTTCTGAATAACGTAATTTATCGGTATCACCCTGGTCTGCTATCAACATACATTCTGGGTCCCTACGCCTCATATAGATATCTTGGTAATTGACAACAGCTCCATTTTTACACCGGGCGACGGTTGCCTCAACTACTCGGCCTTTTCCAGGGATATCATACGCTACTTCGAAAAGATTGCAGCTTTTCCCGCCCATGGCAATTTCTAATAGTTCTTCCCTTGTCTCGGGAATAATCACCTCTCTTCCCTTTTCCAGTACAGCTTGTAGCTCTTTTGGTAATACCATCTTTCCAATTTTGTTATTCATTTGTTTTTCCTTTCTGAAGATTTATAATAATTAATGTTCAGCTCGATTTGACTCTCTATATTTCATTATGAAATTTCTAATTTGCGTACACATGCTGGAAACCAGCATGGTTTTCTCTCTTTTTGGGATGCCCACAAACATTTTACGTACGAGGTGTACACAATCCTTGTATAGGGGTAAAAGTCTGAGCACACTTCCTTACTTGCCATCCATTGCATCCTCCTTGATATCTATTAGGGCCAAAAAAAATCCAGCATCTCTCGGCTTTCACCGACAAACACTGGATTACTTCGCGACTGGTATTATAACCCTTCTCGTTGTCTTCCAAGAGAATCCATGGATTCTCTTCTAATCAATCATTATATTTTTATATTACTATTTACAAAAGGAATTCTCTAAATCCTCAGCTAAAGTAATCACGATAATCTTTTCCCCTGTTCGGGTGCTTACATCAGAGTGTAAACTTATGATGTCAATATCAATCACATCTTTAATTTGTTGTTCAAAATATTCACGAGCACTTTCAAACAAACTACTTCGTACTCGCTTTAATAACTCTACTCCTTGGTTATTCTCTGCCAGTTTTTGCTCCACCTGACTTAGAAAACCCTTGAGCCGAATAATTATCATATCTTGGCAAATCGTTGTTCTGATTTGTTTGGGGCCTCGCCCCATATAAACCATTTCAAAAGCACTAACAGCTTCACTTAATTTTGCCTCTGTTTGTCCTTCTGTCAATAGAATTACCTCTCTATGGTTCGATACTATATATACAATTTTCTCCTTAGTCAACGATTATAGGAAGCGTTTCATATACCCCCATATTCTCAAATTTACATGGTAGGATCCCACTGTATAATCAGTTTTTCTTCCTCCTTGTTGATAAAAATAGGGTTGCTGTAACAGAGAACCTTTTTATTTTGATGAGAGGCTAGGTAGGACTAAGAGGTATTCACGATGGGATTTTTGACGTAGCCTTACTAAACTATGGTAGTGGGTTACATGTCATGATGGGGTATTAGGCAGAAGATAAGATTACTCATCATTCTCTGATTGTAATCGATCCTTTCTAGCTATTGGTGAGAATATGGAAACTCTCTGCTGGGAGTCTTTAGGTATTTCTTTTTGTATCGGTTGAAGGTATTCAATAAAATTTCTTATTTGTATTCCCGTCTCTAATGATTTTATTTGAATAGATTTGCTTGTAATCATTGCATAACTTGGATCATTTGAATTTCTTGGCTCGCTTACCGATCCGGGGTTTAATTCTAGTGGCTGATTCGGGTATTTTCTGAGATGAGGTACGTGTGTGTGACCTGTAATGCAGATATCATTTTTAGTGAGGGTTAGTGGGATTTGTTGCCATGAAGGAAAATAATCTCCGTGGGTTACAGCTACAACTCTTTCTTCAAAGGTAATAGAAGTATACAAAAGGGGAACACGGATGTTGTGACTCATAAAGAGCCAGGGTTGGTCAATATTTCCTCTGACAATAGTGAGCTCTTGTTTAATTGAGAAAAGAAGATCTTTTTCATGAGCGAGTTGATTAATCCCCATGTCTCCTGCAAAAATTACATGCGTAGCTTTTTCTCTCTCTATTTGAGCTACAACTTTTTTTAATTGAGGAATATTCCCATGTAAATCTGAGAAGACAAATATACGCATACTAGATATATATTAGTATGACATCGACAGTTCATGCAAGTGGTAATTCTTGTAATGTTGATAATACAACCTTTACGTATAGTGGTTATGTATATAAGTGTTTTTAGAATAACAAGTTACCTATTTCTTCCTTCTTCTAATTCTTTAGGGTTTTTACCATTGCTCTCATACAACGGATGAATTAGAATGGAAGAAGAATACATAGGGAGGATTTGCATGGAACGCCATTATTTTACGTGCTCAGATAAGAGAGAACTTTTTTACCGAGTGTGGAAACCTACAATCAATAATATAGTGGGAGCTGTTCATATTTTACATGGAATGGCAGAACATGGCGAGCGTTATAATCGTTTTGCTACATACCTTAATACACTTGGGTATGTTGTATATGCACAAGATCATCGTGGTCATGGACTAAGTGCTAGTGATGATGAACTTGGCTGGTTTGCTAGTAAACATGGATGGCAAAGAGTTGTACAAGATACTATTGAAATAAGTGAATTGATTAAAAAAGAATATCCTGATGTAAAGCTGTTTTTGTTTGGTCACTCAATGGGTTCTTTTATTGCAAGAAGTGTAATTGTTGAGCATGATGAACTCTATAGTGGAGTTATTTTGAGTGGTACAGCTACTACAAAAGGAGTTGTTGGGAAGGTTGGACGATTCCTTGCCTCTACTCGTAGCTTGTTTAATGGTGGAAAGAAACCTGATGCTCTGTTAGATAAGATGAGTTTTGGCTCATTTGCATCCTATTTTGAAGAGAGAGAGACTGATTTTGACTGGTTAAGTAAAGATCCAAAAGAGGTCAAGAAATATATTGATGACCCACTATGTGGATTTATCTGTTCGTCTCGTTTCTTTGTGGATCTCCTTGATGGTGTTGATATTGCAAACTCTACGACAAAAGCAAAAAACATTAGACAAGATTTACCCCTCTTTATTATTAGTGGAGAGAATGACCCTGTTGGAGATTTCACTAAAGGTGTGAGAAAAGTGTTTGACCTGTATCAAGGAGTAGGTATTGTAGATTTAACATTAACTCTTATTAAGGGTGCACGGCATGAAATCCTCAATGAGACTAATTATGAAGAGGTTCAAACCATTATTGGCACATGGTTAACAAAACACAGTAAGTGAGATATTGCCACATTTAAGTAAATCTGAGAGAATAGCATTGTGAAAAACAAAATTTTTTTAGAAGTTCTCCTTACAAAGTTTACAAAAGATAGAGTGACAATCCTTGCCTCTGGGATTGTCTATAATACACTCATTGCTATCATTCCTTTCGTCTCTTTTTTAGTTACGTTTTTAGCACTCTTTAACGCATTGCAACCATTCTATACTTCATTAACCACGCTGTTCACGAATGTTTTTGGGGTGAGTGCAGGTGGTCAGCTTGTAGATATGATCTCTAATTATAGTACGAATGCCCGTAGTCTTGGTGTTGTTGGCCTTATCTCTTTTGGAATTACCTCTGTTCTACTGATTAGTAAGATTTGGTCAGTTGTAAATCATATATACAGATCAAGCGGTAAAACTCAGGGGGTAATGAAGCGTACTGTTGGGTTCGTTACGACACTTCTTCTAGGTGTCATCCTTATTGCCTCTTATATTAGTATGAAGTCTTTATTTAGTAATTGGGTTCTTCAAATACTTGAGTGGCAAGTGTATAGTGCCTTAGTAAAGTTCTTTTTGCAGTATATTGGCCCCTGGATTATTGCTTGGCTTTTTATCTTTATCACCATTATGGTAGCACCTAATTCTAAAGTTTTTGCATTAAGTGCGACTATTGGTGCCCTTATTGCTACTCTTGGCATGTATATTATCAACCTAATATTCGCATCTCTCGTAAATATTCTTTTTGGATTGTCGGTAATATATGGTTCATTCGCTGTAGTGTTTTTATTCCTTTTGTGGATATATAGTATTTGGGTTGTAATTCTTCTTGGTGTTGAGGTCTCGTATATTCATCAGTATAGACCTGATAAAACATCTATTTCTCATCCCATTTCACCAGCTGAGCAGATGGCCAATGGGATAAATGTGATGATGGTAATAGGATCTCACTTCAAAGAAGGCAAAGGGGAGACTAAGATAAAGGATATTTCTGAACGACTTCTCATGAATGAAAAGCAACTTTTTTCTATTTTAGAGTTGTTAGAAAGAAAGAACTATATTCTTGCAACAAACTCTCTTGGAACTTCGTTTATTCCAGGACAACCTCTAGAGAATCTCAAAGTAGTTGATTTAGCAGAAGCTCTTTATGGGAAAGTCTATTTAGAACAAAACCTTGATACAGTAGGGGATGCCCTTTCTAGTCAAATCCATGTCAAAGGAATCAAGACCTTAGGGAGCTTAAGTATAGCTCATCTGTTAGAAAGGGTTTGATGAATTATTTAGATGGTGTATGGTGTGTGGATAATAACAAAATAAGAGGAATAATAGAATGAGTGTGCTATCATTTAATCCAGTTGCAATTGATCCATTATTATATCCAACGATGCCAGACCCATACGATAGGTATAGTGAAAAGGGGTATTACTTCTTTAAGAGAGAAGAAGTGAAGGGATATATTCAAGAGAATCCTCGCCCTGTTCACTCTGATGGCTTTCTCTGTTTTCCTTTTACCTTGATCCTTTTTGATAAATTAAATACTCACATTCTAAGTGCTGTGATAGAACGAACTGATTATCGAATCTTAAGTGAACTCATGCATATTTCTAAGAAAGAGTTAATGGGACATGATAAGGGATATCTTTCATCTCCCTCTTTAGCCCTTTATCATAGTAATGGGCATGAGAGTCTCGAGCCAATTGGAGAGAATATTTCAAAAGAAGAGGCAATAGAGGCCCTCATAGATATTACTTGTGATGCTCTAGGGACTCCCCATTCTCCACTTTTTGTTGACATGAGTGACAAATCCCACTAAGAGATAAATTGTGATGTAATATTGTAATGTTGTTCTCTTTGCTGTATTGAGAAAGTAGGGCGTCAATCTGACACGAACCAAGGTCCGTAAATTTGTGGCACACTTCACAATGAAACCAATGATGATGAGCACAGGTATTACAAAGTGCGTCAAGTATTGCTACATAATACCTCTCAGTCCCTTTTTGAGTGCAATGAAGGATGAAAGAATCAACATATCCTTCTTTTTCTAGATAGTGGAGAGTTCTGTATACAGTTACTTGGTTCATCTCTTTTTCAACGAGTGGAAAGATATCGAGGGCGCTTTTAGGCCCCTCACAGCTAGTAAGTATTTCTAAGATATTTTTCCTTGCTTTGGTCAAGAATCCACCTCTTTTTTCTTAAAATTTATCATTCTCAACACAGAAATTAAGAGAAATACTGCACCTGAGACTAGCACAACCATTGCCCCTACTGGCATGTCGAGCTGCCACCCACTTACTAACCCTGCAACACTAAAGATGCCTGCATAGATAGTACTGAAGAACATCATGGAGGCCATCGTTCGAGCATGAAAACCAGCTGTTCCAGCGGGGAGTGTAAGCATTGCAATTACCATAACAATCCCAACAAAGGTTTGAAGCAATACAATTGCAATTGCAGTAATGATGAGTAATATGATAAAGACAAGGTGAGTATTAATTCCCCTAACTTTTGCAAACTCTTCATCAAAGCTTGTTGCCTCTATTTGAGGATAAAAACGCCATACCACGAGGATTACGATGATATCGAGAATAGCAAGTAAGAGTAGGTCTGCGTTACTAATTAAAAGAATATTTCCAAATAGATAGCCAAGAGGATCGGTATACCCTGGTGTCTTTGCCATACTTACAACACCGATACTCATACCAATTGCCCAAATTGCATTAATTACCGTATCTTCTCTTTGTTTTGCTTTAAGAGAAACAAAAGCAATGATAACGGCAGCA
This sequence comes from uncultured Spirochaetaceae bacterium, assembly GCA_964481535.1. Lineage (GTDB taxonomy): Bacteria > Spirochaetota > Spirochaetia > Sphaerochaetales > Sphaerochaetaceae > SABI01. The sequence goes on from CAYZUR010000009.1 coordinate 16,288, forward strand.
AGGATAGCAAACAGGATTGCTCCCACAAGTGGCGGTAGTGAGGGGATGATTCCTGTTGCACTTACATAAAGGGCAAGACCGATTCCTCCAAGGACTGCATGAGATATTGCTCCAGCTAAGGATGCTATTCTCTTTACTGTAACAACTGTTCCAATTATTCCAAACAGGATAGAAGAGAGAAGTCCTGCAATGAGAGCATTTCGCACAAATGGCATATTAGGATCAAAAAGGGCACTAAAGAAACTGCTCATTCTTCTTCTCCTGTAATGCATTCACAGGAATGATTTACTTTTGCATTGTGTAATACTTTTAGCACGTGACGCTCTCCACTTGTCTCTTCAAGGGCGAGGGGATGTTGTACAACATCAGATATATGCCCATTCTTAGATGCCTCTCCAACACACAATACTCTATCGGTGAGATTTGATACGTAG
>CAYZUR010000010.1:0-15962 GCA_964481535.1 uncultured Spirochaetaceae bacterium
ATCCAAAGATACTCAAACTCATATTTATACTGATACTGATTCCCTATCTGGTAAATTCCACTTGAACCAGATGAGTTCCAACCAGTCTCTCCAACAATAGCAGCATCATCTCCCGTTCCTACTTGCGTGCTAAAATCTTCACCAGGATATTCTATTATGAAGTTTTCATTAGTAAAATCGTTACTACTGCCCCCATGTCTTTTCCCTTTTATTCTTATAACTAAGAAAAACTCTCTCCAATAATTAGGGTTAGATACTCCATTGCTAGCCTGTCGTTTCACTCGAGTGTAGTAGAAACGAGGATTACAACCTGTGTGATTTGCATTAGGGCCAATATTATTAACAGTAATTGTTGTTGGGGGACCTTGAAAAATATAACGACCTACATATCCATCTCTTTGCCAATATTCGCCATTTTCATAATCATCAATATCATCTTCATCAGCAATAGGATTATAATATGAATCATCAGCATCTAATTTTACAGCATTAAGACTTCCTGTAACAGTTTCATAGGTAAACATAGTTGCACTAAGTGTTGAGCTGAGTAAAAAAAATGTTAACAGCATAATAATATGCTTATATATACCTTTCACCATTTTCCTTTACATAAAGAGAGAGCATCACAGCACAGTAAAACAGCACATCTTATGTCATTACTAATGTACAAAAGTGTCACCAAACTGTCAATATTTATAAATAATTCAATATTCAACTTAAAGAGAGTTATAGTAATGTCATAAGATTATGAACTAATTAGCAGTAAATACTGCATAGATAACAGAACTATAGGTATCAGGAGGGAGAGATAAAGATAATGAGTCACTCACCATGATACGAACATCTCCCATTAAAACATGCTCATTTTGATTTGTGCCCCCTATCAAAGAAGGGAAGTGAGGATCTTGGAACTGAGTTTCAAACTATTTAAAACATTAATAGAAGTTGGACCAGACACATTATTACAAATGACAGGCTCAAACACGACAGTATACCCAAAACTTTCAGCGGGATTTACTCCAGCAAACAAAAAGGTAGTTTCACTACAATCAAAGTTAGAATGAAAACTCACCTTTCCAGAAACATCAGTAGAATTTAAGTGAACATACCCAGCTAAATAACTATTAGTAAGTGTTGTTTTTGTTTTTAGCTCTTCAAAAGGGATGTAATCGGGCGCAACTCGTTCAATACCAAAGGAGTACGAAGCAGGATCTCTCATAAATAGATATGAATCACTCGTATAAGAGCCTTCAAGAGAGAGGATGCTACTCACTCCTTCACCATTAATCCTTAGGATCGACTCAAAGTAGCGCTGATTTGCACTTTCACCAATCTCAACAGTTTCTCTCCCTGCACCTCTTGTAATGGAGAGGATATCGGATGGGTATTCAATAATTGCGTTACTTCCAATATAGTCATCTTGTGTTTCTCCATCTTGCAACAATCCTTTCACACGAGTAATAAACACAACCTCTCTATATACATCTGGTTGAGGGAATTCAAACCCCAAAAATGAGTAACCACTATATGTATAATAAAACCGTGGGGTAGAAGTACCATCTCCTTCTGCAATAGGGCCTGCATTGGTGAATGTGAGTTCAATAGGTTCTCCTGTATAGACAAGTCTTCCAAGAAATCCATCTAATTCCCAATATTCCCCTGTAAGATATTTATGCAACTGATTAATCCTTGCTATCGGATTAGTTGAGGTCTTTCTTTCTCCAACATTGAGTTTTGTAAGGATCCCACTTGCACTTTCATACACTAATACATTCGCTGTTAAAGGAGCTAAAATGAGAATGAGAGAAATTACTATAGAAATAAACCGTTTACAATTCACCCTTCCCTACTAAAGGTATTCCATATTAAGGATACTTTAAAGAGTGAGAAAATCAAGGGAGAGAGGTTGATAAACGTTAACTTCCTATGTTTTTGACTTGCATATTGGATTTATTAGAGGACAGAGAGTGGCTAAAGTAGTATCTACTTCATCCCTCTCTCTTTTTTGATTGCATCATATGCATCTTGTATTGCTCTAAAATTTTCTGTTGCGAAACGGGTAAATTCTTCAGGTAATCCCTTAGACGCAATAGTATCTGGGTGAAATTCAATGCTTAGTTTTCGATATGCTTTTTTCACATCCTCATCGGTTGCACTACGTGTAAGATGTAATACTGAGTATGCTTTATTAGGGGAAGCAGCAACTGAAGAATATCTATTAATAATAGAAGCAAGCAAAGAATCAGAGATTCTAAATATGTGAGCTGCACTATCAATAAGATTTTTTTCAGGTGGGCTAATTGTCCCATCTGCGGCTGCAATTCGAACAAGAACATCCATTAGTAGCTCAAGGATAGATCTTTCAGATGCAAAGTTTTGATAAAATTGGAGGGCAAACTGTTCAAACGTACCAGAACTCGTGAGAGCTGCATTAAAAACATTTATTGCCGCTTGTCTCTCCTGTCCTGTTAGACGAAGATCTTTAGTAATAAACTCTTCTACTTTTGCCCTTTCTTGAGCAACCATAGACCCATCAGCGGTAACCATTTTTGCAAGCATTGAAAAGGCACCCACAAAGAATACCATCTGAGTTTGATCAGTTGGTGAAATAGAGGGTCTTTCTGACCTCCCTCGATTGCCACTTGAATCAAATAAATTCCCAAAAGCAACACCTGCAATTAACCCTAAAGGACCGCCAAGGAACAACCCCATTGTTCCTCCGATTATTTTACCTAACCAAGCCACAATATCTCCTTTTAGAGTTTATCAATCAACATAGAGCATTTACCAGAAGGAATTGGTAATGTTTTTTTCTTTTTCTCATCCATAATTTCGATTGTAAAGTAATAAAGCTTTTCAGACTCAAGACGAATTTCCCAACCTCGGGGTTGTTTATTACTTAAAATAGTAATCATATTTCGTTTAAGAGAGAGTCCCTCTATTCCCATAACTTCTAATGTAGTCATTGTCCAATCTACTGTTTTTCTTGGTAATGAGATAACAAGCCCTATAATATCTTCAATCATCAATGTAATTGTTATAAGTCCAATCATTGGTAAGAGTCTTCGTATTGGGAAGTTCTCTACCCCCCGACACGTGCTCGCACCCTCTTTAAGGGGAAGATAGGCTTCCCAGACATCCCCAGTCTCTTCACCATCAGGATGGAGGGTATCAAGGATAAAATAGAGATGTCGAATTGCCACTTCACGGGCAAATTCAAATTCTTTATACGTCTCTAACCCTTTGACTACCATGTAGGTGTTAAAAGGGACAACGCCCCCATTATATCCATCTCCAGATTCATTAAAGTCTTTATCACTTACAGGGATTGTTGGGAACGGATTATCTGTTCCAAACTCTTTTGGATCACTAAGTTGCCCAATAAAACCCTCTGCTTTCTCTTCATTCGGAATTTCAGCTAAGAGTGTCCAATATGCACCAATAATCTTTTTCTTAATTCGTTGCTCTTTCACATCTAAATCATAATAAAAAGAATCACCAGCATCCCACATCATTGAGTTTATACGAGTTTTAAGAGAAAAGTAGAGTCTTTTATAACGAAAACTCAACTCTTTATCATTTAAGATATCTCCAATAGCTGATAAATAAAGGGCATTTACTGCAAGTTGAGCATTAAAATCAACAGGATAAAACATTTGATTACGTTTAATATTTTTTGTTAAACATGCACTTGGAGGGACTGAATAGAGACCATTCTCTCTAAGACATGTATCTTTATACCATTGAAACTGCTTCTCTAGAATGGGAACAATCTCTTTTAATCGTTTTTTATTTCCAATCTTGTGATAAAACCCAAACTCCACATATGCAAACATAGGAGGAGAAAACCCTTCTGGATTATCTTCAGAGAAAACAGGTTCTCCTGTTTCAATCGAATAATCACTACGAATAGCACCAGATTCTTCTTGCTTAGAATAAAAAAAGTCAATTAAAGGAAATGGTGAGTAGGTTTGGTTACTGTACACAAGGAATAATGCTGACATACTAGCATGGGTCTGATTGAATGTTTGCTGGTTTGGGAAACTGAGATATCCACCATTAACAGAATTCTCTTCTGTTCCTGTTTTCCAGTACTCATCTACCCATACCCATGTGCGATCATACATGTCTACAAAATCTTGGTCATAAAAATGTACTGCGGGTACTATATCTTTAATCAAAGGAAACTCCTACTTACAAACCTATACACTAAAAGCGCACAATCTATAGAATACTATGTCTTGTGGCAATAGTCAAATAATGACTAGGCATTTCTTAAATGACTAGGCATTTCTTAAACATTTTAATTCTCCAGGGAATAATTGAATATCTATTGATTCACATCCTCTAGAGACTTCTTCACCATCTGTGTGACACACTAAAGTTGGTTCTCTCGACCTAAGTGTCACTTTCTTCCCTCTTAGAAGAGAAAAATAGGGTGTTTTTAACTGAGTCCCCTTAAAGAAACGTACAGAGAGTAACAAGATTTGCAATCCTGTTAATGGTTTATTTGCATACACCATATCAAAAACCCCATCATCAATCCTTGCCATAGGCCCCATGATAAACATAGAACCCATTCTCCTTCCATTACACACACTTAATTGCTGTGTTTCAACAGTAAATTCTTCTCCATCATCAACAGTAACATATATCTTCGTCGCTTTAGGATAGTGTAGCATAACTTTCACCACTCCTAAAAAATAACTTGCCATTCCTTGCACTCTTTTAAAATCTGAAGCAACAAAATTTACTAATGGCTCAAATCCTATCCCAACGCCATTCAAAAAACATCGCCCCTCTTCAAATCGACCCCCAACTAATTCACCATAATCAGTGCTACTCCATTCTTCACGGCTTATAAGTTCAATCGCATCTTCTAACTTGTGGGGGATATCTGCACTAAAGGAGAAATCATTCCCTCTTCCAATTGGAATAATCCCAAAAACTGGAGAGGCAGCAAAAGAAAGTTTTTTCTCTCGAATCCCCCTGACCATCCCATCTACAACTTCATTTGCAGTTCCGTCTCCACCAGCAGAAATAATTGTGTTATAACCATTCAAAACTGCTTCTTTTGCAATATCTATAGCATCAAGGGGGCCTGATGTAAGTTTTATTTCATACGAAAGATGATATTTCTTACACAATAACTCAATCTGAGCTCTCTTTTTTAGAGCTCTTCCTTTATTAGCACGAGGATTTAAAATGATACATATCAAGTCTTCATTAGTAGTTTGAGCCATTGAGTATCCTTCTTATTTTGCATTATTAGGAAAAACCATACACCATTTCTCTATCTTTTTCAATTATAATACATTTTCTCAATATTAGCTAAAATATTTTCAACTTTTATTATTAAATAGATAAAGCAACAAGAATTATAAAAATAAATGAAGGTCTAGTAGCTCATTTGAAGTAATAAAAAGAAATCAATTATTATGAATCAATAGAGTGAAAATCTTTATTCCTCACCATATAGATAAGCAACACGACCATAAGGAGTGAAGAAGTAATAAGAATACTTTCTATACTAATAATATCAGAAAGGGGACCAAACATAATCATTGCTAGAGGCATAAGGGAACTCGATATCATCATTTCGATAGAAAAGACCCTCCCCCTAAATTCAGTGTCTACCTCTTTTTGTAATATTGCCGTAATTGGAGTGTGTACATGTGGTAATGAGAGTGATAAGGGTCTCTGACAGTAACACCAAACTCAGAGCGGCATGGATTTACTTCAACTTGGACATATTTCTCCCCCTAATGCAGACCAGTACCGATTCCCCGGTAGGCATTGTAATTGTAGCCCTAACCAAACAGACAGTGGGGAATCACATAAACTATCAAGGTTCTTGCACCAGAAATAGTGATTGAATAACGAAACCATTTGCTACCTCTGCGCGTGCCGGTGGTGTCGCATCTTTCTTTTTAAGAAGGCCGGGATAAATCTTGTCTCAATTCTGAATATTCGGGTTTTTTTCGTCTTACATATAAGATAAATTTTCCCATTATAGGGATTTACAACCACTTTCACAAAATTGCAAATATAATTGACATCACGTGGTAAGTTATCGATTTTTATACCTGCTTCATTGCCGTTTCCGGAAAAAATTCACCGTAGGAAAAGGAAGATGACGTGGCGTATGTATCGATAAACCAGCGAAGCTCTCCGTCGACCAGGACAATGTAGGGATCACTATCGAAACTCAGAAACAGAGTGGCCTTTGAAAATCGTTCACGAATATTGCAATTAAACAAGATACGGCTTTTTTGAACTGAATCGCTTGAAAAAAGGAGCTTTGTCCCTCCTAATTTGATGATACTTCGAGGCCTTCCATCTGGTATCCTGCTGCTTTCCAATCCGCTTTTCCTGCCTCATAGTCATAAACATTAGAGAAATTAAAAGTGTCCAGTTTTTTAGCCGCCGTAGGACTTGCCAAACACTCCTTATCAGCACAATAGACAATAATTGTATCTTTCAGGTCAAAACGTTTCTTTGCTTCTTGAGCAATATCTCCGAACTGAATATGTTCCGCTCCTTTTATGTGGAGACGCTCGAACTCTTTTTTAGAAAGCACTTCAACAAGATGAATAACTTCATCAGACTCGAGCTTTGCTTTAAGGGTTTCACGATCAATTTTCTTATACATAGTTTACCTCAAAATAATTTTAATTACATAAAAAATACTAACAAATCACTCCTGAGTCAAATTTTAGGCTTAGTTTCGAAATTTTCAAGCAAGGAAACAGCTTCAAGGAAACCAACCTTTCACAGCAGTTGGAATCAGCAGAGTCATCAAGCAGGGAAGTAATTTGAGGATAATTTCCATTTTAGTAGGTTTACAAACTTCCGCACTAGAAAAAGAGACTCCCTATAGGAAAGAAGTTACGGTTTATCTATGAATTTCTTTCTGCACTGTTGTTCTCTCTCGTAATAAAGGGAAAATTGCTGAATGTGTCCGTTATCAGCCCACCTAGGAACCACTAACCCGTTTCATTTACAAAGATAGAAACAATTCACTTATTTCTGCTATGATAAAAATATATGAAACAAAGAGCAAATCAACATAAAGAACAATCCTCAATCTCCTTCCTTCCAACAAATAAGGAAGAGATGAATTTGCGAGGGTGGGACCAATTAGACATCCTATTTATTAGTGGAGATGCTTATGTAGACCATCCCTCCTTTGGTGCAGCACTCCTTTCTCGTTTAATGGAATCTCATGGATATAAGGTGGGCATCATAAGCCAACCAGATATTTCACGTATTGAAGAGTTTACAGTGATGGGAGCTCCTCGCCTTTGTGTAATGATTAGTAGTGGAAACATCGATTCAATGGTCTTGCGTTATACTGCAAATAATAAAAGAAGAAATGACGACCCATACTCTCCTAATGGAGAAGGGGGGAAAAGACCTGATAGAGCACTTATCCCCTATGTATCGAAAGCAAAACAAGCTTTTGATTCTTCTCTCCCAATTATTATTGGAGGAATTGAAGGATCTTTAAGAAAATTTTCCCATTATGATTTTTGGAATGATCTAGTAAGAAGAAGTATTTTAGTCGATACAAAAGCAGATGCATTAATTTATGGAATGGGAGAATTACAAGTACTCTCCTTTCTTGAACGTTTAAGCAAGGGTGAAAAGATTAATGAGATTACTGACATTGCGGGAACTGCCCTTATTATAAAAGGGAAAGAAATAGAAGAATATAAAGAAAGACGAAGTAATGTAAATTACGTAACTCTCCCATCCTTTGAAGAAGTGAGTGATAGAGATAAAAAAAGTAACACACCTACAGAGATTGGAAAGAAGTCATATGCAAAAGCATTTGCAACAATAATGATACATGAAAACCCCTTTGATAACACCGTACTACTTCAACACTGTGCAGACAAAGTTGTCCTCGTAAATCCTCCAATGAGACCATTAACACAAAGAGAATTTGATGAAGTAATAGAGTTAGATTATCTAAGAAAATGGCACCCTATATATGATAGCATGGGGGGAATCCCTGCATTAAAAGAGGTGCAATTTAGTATAACAAGTAATAGAGGGTGTTTTGGATCATGCTCCTTTTGTGCGATTACTAGCCATCAAGGAAGAATTATAACAAACAGATCTATAGCCTCATTAGAAAGAGAGACTACTACTTTAACTAAGCACAGCGACTTTAAGGGCATCATTAGTGATGTAGGAGGCCCTACAGCAAACTTTCAAGATATTGCCTGTGAAAAGCAAAAAACCTCTGGCCCTTGTTCCCATAAATTCTGTTTATACCCTTCTCCTTGTTCCCAGTTGAAAGACTCACATGATATGTACCTTGATAGACTTGAAGCAATAGAAAAGGTAAAGGGGGTGAGAAAAGTATTTATTAGATCTGGAATTCGGTATGATTACCTTCTTGAAACCGCTCCTTTAGAAACAAGAAAGCGATTCATTGCATCCCTTGTAGCTCACCATGTAAGTGGACAACTACGAGTAGCTCCTGAACATGTAGCCATCAGTGCCCTTAAAGCAATGGGAAAGCCTGAACCTCACCTTTATGAGAGATTCTTAGATGCTTTTTATGCAGAGACAAGAAAGATAGGAAAGGAGCAATACTGTATCCCTTACTTCATTGCAGCTCATCCTGGAACTACATTATTAGATGCGGTTGAACTTGCTGTATATATGAAAAAGCAACAATTTATCCCAGAACAAGTTCAGGAGTTTTATCCAACTCCAGGAACTGTTGCTACGTGCATGTATTATACCTCTTTAGATCCACGCCCTCTTCATAACTTCGAAACAGTCTATGTTCCAAAAGGGAGAGAGCGACATCTACAAAGAGCTCTCCTCCATTTTAATCATCCGGATAATAGAAAGATGGTCATAGAAGCACTAAAATTAGTGAACAGAAGTGATTTAACTTCTTATCTATTAAAACAGCACAGAAGTGCCTTGCCTGCAAAGCGAAAAAGTGGTACATCATCTAGGTGACTACATTATCTAATACAAACTACCATTTAATGAGAAAAGATTTTTATTCTCGACTCTTATTCCTCTCATTCCCTATAATAGTACAAAACCTATTGATGAACTCACTTTCTTTTATCGACACGCTTATGATAACAAAAGTAAGTGAAGAAGCTTTAGCAGCTGTTGGGCTTGCTAACCAAATGTACTTCCTTATCACCTTATTCTATTTTGGAGTAAGTAGTGGTGCAGCAATCTTTGTTGCACAATACTGGGGAGCAAAACAAATTGATAAGCTACAAAGAACAATGGGAATCGCTTTATCTATTGGACTCATTGGAGCAATTGTAAGTGCATTTTTCTCTTTCTTTTTCCCAACACTCATCATGAATGTATTCACTCAAGACCCGGTGGTTGTTGCCTATGGAATAGATTACTTAAGGATTGTGAGTGTCTCATATTTAATGACATCTGTTGTTATGATCTATTCAGCTTCGTTAAGAAGTACTGGAGATTCTAAAACTCCAATGTACATTACGTTTATTTCACTCATTGTAAATGTAATATTGAACTATGCTCTTATCTTGGGTCATTTTGGATTCCCTCGACTTGAAGTAAAAGGGGCCGCGATTGGAACATTAATAGCACGAACTCTCGAAATGTTCCTTTTAATATTTATAATTTATCGTCGTAAAAGTGCTGTTGCAGCTCCCCTAAAAACACTATTTAGTTTTAGTTTCGATGAAGTAAAAAGCTATTTTGCCACGTGCTTTCCTGTAATTCTTAATGAGATATTTTGGTCTCTTGGGATGGTATTCTATAAAATAGCTTTTGCACGACTTGGAACTACGGTGATAGCAAGTGTAAACGTGAGTCAATCAATAGAACACCTCTTCTTTGTCATCCTTATAGGAATAAGTAATGCAGCGGCTATTCTTATTGGAAATAAGATAGGGGAAAATGATATCCCTCTTGCTCAAAAGTATGCATCTACACTAATAAAAATTGTTATTATTTTTGGGGTTTTTATGGGAGTTGGATTGTTTACACTCGCACCTATAATTCCACGCCTGTTTACATTATCAGATTATGTATATGAGATTACTGTTCGCTCTTTACAATGTATGGCACTTCTTATCCCTATAAAAGCAGTAACAATGCTTGTTGTAGTAGGAATTCTTAGATCAGGGGGAGATACTAAATTCTCAATGTTCATAGAGCTAGGAGGAGTGTGGGGAATAGGTGTTCCCCTTGCATTCATTGGAGCCCTTGTATTCAAGCTTCCAATCTATTACTTGTACTTGCTTGTTGGCCTAGAAGAGGTAGTAAAAGCATCTATTGGCTATTATCGTATTAAAAGCAACAAGTGGATTACACGATTAGTAGAAGAACCAGATGAGAAAGCTTGACCGGGCATGATTCACCTCCTATATTTGATGTAAGAGGTATTTCATATGAGTTCAACTGTATTAATAAATGGAGAAGTTGTTACTGGTACGATAAAAATTCCAAATTGTGGCGTGTATATAGATTCTAGTGGAAATATAGGTGATATCTTCAACATGAATAGGTTTCATCAAAAACAGTTTCCACAAGGAACCGAAGTTATTGATGTAAAAGGCGCTTACATAGCTGCTGGATTCATTGATACCCACATTCATGGTATCGGCGGATATGGAACAGAAGATGCTGATCCAACATCAATATTAAGAATGTCAGAAAGATTAGCCGATTTTGGTGTAACAGGGTTTTTTCCAACTATCTACACCGACACAAAAGATGAGATGATTAAATGTATCAACGCAGTTGTTGAAGCTATAGGCGAAGAACAAGGTGCCGAGATATTAGGGATAAACGTTGAAGGTCCTTTCATCTCCCATGAAAGACTTGGTGCTCAAAATGAAGCAGGAATTCAGAAAGTAGACCTCGCTATTTTTAATGAAATTATAAAAGCTGGAAAAGGTCATGTAGTTTGCATGACAGTAGCTCCAGAGTTAAAGAACATGAGGGATTTAGCTCTCGCTGCTGTAAAGCAAGGCATTGTTCTTCTAGCTGGCCATACAAATGCCACATATGAAAATATTATCGAAGGGATGCAAGTTGGTATTCTCCACTCAACACACTTCTTTAATGCGATGAGTCGCCTTCATCATAGAAACCCTGGAACTGTGGGAGCAATAATGATTGAAGAAGATATGCAATGTGAAATCATTGGTGATGGTGTGCATGTACACCCAGAACTTGTGAAACTTCTTTTGAGAGAAAAAAGTGTACGAAATGTCGTATTAGTAACAGACTCACTTAAACCAACAAAACAAGAAAGTGGTGATTTAATTGCTAATGGAGAACCCGCAATTCTTGGTGCTGATGGAGCATTCCATAGAAAGGATGACCCTGATGATACTATGCTAGGATCTGCATTAACAATGCTTCAAGGAGTAAAGAATTTAGTTTCTTGGGAAGTCCCTATTGAATCAGCGACTCAAATGGCATCAGCCAACCCCGCCAGGATTTATAATATCGATATGAAAGGGAAGCTTATCCCTGGGTATTTAGCAGATATTATAATTTTTGATGAGGAGATTAACTTGAAAGGTCTCTTTATTCGTGGCAATCTAGTGCGTAATTATTTTTCTTAAAAACGATGGTAAGGAGACCAACATGACACAACCTACTCTTTTCGATAATCCAATATGGAATTATTTTAAACAATTATCAGATATTCCCAGAGAATCTGGGAATGAAAGTGGGGTAAGAGAATTTCTTCTCGCCTTTGCAAAAGAACACAACTTCACCTCCCTTGTAGATACTGCAGGGAATGTGATTATGAAAGTCCCTCCAACAAAAGGGAAAGAGCACCTCCCCTCCCTTGCCCTTCAAGGACATATGGATATGGTGTGTGTAAAAGGGGAAGGAAGTAATCATAACTTTCTTACTGACGCAATTAAGTTAGTTCAAGAGGGAGATTTCCTTCATGGCGATAACACCACCCTTGGAGCTGACAATGGTATTGCAATTGCCCTGATGCTCGATTTATTCACTGATCATAAAGCTGTTCATGGACCACTTGAAGGTATCTTTACTATTGAAGAAGAGACAGGTCTTACTGGTGCTTTTCATCTCGACGGATCATTAATAGAGAGTAGAAGAATGCTTAATATTGACAATGAAGAAGAGGGAGTATTCTTAATTGGAAGTGCTGGAGGGAACGAAGTAGATGGAACTATTGCTTTTGATAAAAAAAATATTTCATTAGAAGATCCCCATTTCTATGAAATTGAAGTAAGTGGGTTGTTAGGTGGTCACAGTGGTGGAGAAATCCATACACAGAGGGGAAACGCTATTGTCTTTATTAGTCGCTTTTTCAACACATTAATAAACTCTACCCCATTTCAATTAATTTCCATCAACGGTGGCTCTAAAAGAAATGTAATTCCAAGTAGATGTAAAGCTGTTATTGCCATTCCTTCATCATCGAATAAAAACCTTACCAATCTAGTTTCATCTTTTTCTGATATCCTCAACAATGAGTTTAGACATATTGAAAAGGATATCCTCATAAAACATGAGAAACTTAACAATCAAAATTATAAAGGACTTAGTGTAGAAGAGACGTCTACATTCTTCAAAGGACTTCTATTAGCACCTAATGGCGTACAGAGAATGAGTGATAATATTAAGGGTATTGTTGAAACATCTGCTAACCTTGCTATTGTGAAAACAACAGATGCAGCTATTACAATTGTAAGTAGCCAACGAGGAGAAATTGAGAGTGCCCTTCGTTTTGCAAGTGACAAAACAGCACTTGCTTTTAGCTTTGCTGGAGCAAAAGCAGAAGTGGGAAATTCCTATCCTGCATGGACTCCAAGACCAAATTCTCCTTTAGCAGATTTGTGTGCTAAAGCATATAAAGGTATCTATAATGAAGAAGCTGAAATAACTGCAATTCATGCAGGACTTGAATGTGGAATTATTAATGAGAGAGTCCCTGGAATGGATTCTGTTTCCTTAGGCCCTAATATGTACGACGTTCATAGTATTAAAGAGAGAGTTTCCATCTCTTCCACTGAAAGGATTGCAACGTTCTTACGACATTTATGTGAAATTATAGCGTAATCATAGACCAAAAAGATATTAATAATGTTCTAATACACAGTAAAGGCAAGTGAAAATCACTTGCCTTTATTATATTACGCTAATAAAAATTGTTAGCTTAGTACACTCTTTGCAAGTTCTTTTGCTATTTGCACAGCTGCTTCCTTATCTTTATCCGTTGGAGCTCCTTGGTATTCAACATTACCCAAACAATCCCATTTCAATGTTTCAATAAATGGATCAAATTGTTTTTGTGCACCACCAGACCATCCGTAAGAGCCAATTCTCATTACTTTTCTCTTATTCACGTGAGATCTCTCTAAAATGTCGAGAATATGATACATAGGTGGGAACATTTTGTATTCGTATGTTGGCATTGCAAACACTATTCCCTTTGAAGTCCATGCTGAAGAAAGGACAAAAGATGCATGGTCTCTAGGAACTTGATACACATCAACCTTAACACCTTCATCAATGAGTGTTTTCTCAACTAATGGGATGAGCTTTGCACTGTTACCATACATACTACTATAGACAATTGTTACAGTACCAGTATCTGGATCATTCATATATCGAGCATAATCTTTATATAAGTTAATCACTCTCAATGGATCTTTACGCCAGATAATTCCATGACTTGGGGCTACTATCTTAATATCTAGATTAGCCAATTTCTCAATCCCACGAGTAACAAATGGACTAAATGTTGAGATAATATTTGAGTAGTATCGAAGAGTTTCAGGGATCAATAGGTCCCATTCTTCTTGAGTCAGTTCATCATCAAAAGCATGTTCATATGTTCCAAAAGAACCAAATGCATCACATGAGAAAAGGACTTTATCTTCAGGGACATACGTCATCATTGTCTCTGGCCAGTGAATATTTGGAGTTTCCTCAAATACAAGTGTTTTACCACCTAAATCAATTGAATCTCCAGAAGCTACGGCTCTTACACCGTTGGTGACACCATAAAAAGAGGATACAAGAGGTATTGCTTTTTTTGTACACAAAATCTCCATGTCAGGATTTTGTCTTCTCATTTCCTCTAATGATCCAGTATGATCTGGTTCCATGTGGTTAAGAACGAGATAATCAACATCGCTAAATTTGATTCCAAGAGAAGTTAATTGATCATTAATTTTAGCCAGTGCTCCTTCCCAATCTTTCACGAGATCAATAAAAGCAAGTTTTTCACTTCCTTGAACAATATACGAATTTATATTTACCCCATGAGGAAGAGGCCAAATCCCTTCAAACAAATCTCTATCCCCAATATCTGCAAAAACTCGATGGATGCCCGAGGCAACTTTATTAGGTTCCATATAACCCTCCAAGAAAATATAATCTTATTCTACCATACATCTTTATGCAGGACGAACCTATTGACTCATACTACACATGATATATTCGAAGACGAAGCTTCTTAATCGTATTAAATCTCTCCTTATAATCACTCATATGAATATAAAGTAGATTTTTAAATGCTACACTATGATTAAAATACACTAAATGAGCCACTTCGTGTAGTGCTAAGTAATCTAACAATTCAATTGGCATCATCAGCGAACGTCTTGAAAAAGATAAATGGTTTTTAGAAGAACAACTTCCTAACCTTTTTGGATACGATGCCATAGAAAGAGTGTATGAAATCTTTTCAAGTCCTAATTCATCAATCCAATGGGCAACAAGTTTCTTATACAATTCTACTCCACAGGTATCATAATACTTCTCAATAAGCTTTTTTATTGATGCAACTGAAACACTAGGGGAAGTAACAATAAGAGAAGAACCTTTTTTAGTGACATCTTTTATTGCCCCTTTTTCAACAACCAAAGAGAGCAGTTCTCCTTGTAAGAGAAAGGTGTCACCACTTTTATAGGTATGTTCTGGTAAAGGTTGATCTAATTTCTCTAGATGATCTTTCCTTTTTTCAATCCACGAGGAATGGTGTAAAAGAACCTCTTCTACCTTTTTTCTAGGAGTGCCAAAGGGTGCAAGAACTTTTATTTCACCATCGTCACTCATTTTTATTAATATAGTTCTTCTCTTCTTACTAAAAGAGAGAGAATACTGTACTTTAGTCTCTCTTTTCACTACAATTTATCCTCACAGGGGGTACTCTTTTGATTCGACACTTACATCTACATCAAGACATGAATTATACATCAATAGTAACATCAATGCCAATAAACGATTTGGTGGGTGACTACTATGAGGCAATGCTACTTTTCTTAGAAGAAGAGAAAGTAGGAACTGACTCAATCATTGTTTGTGAAGCTCAGTGGACAGATGAACTCTTTACTGTTCACTCCCAAAAAGGGTACTCCACTACTAGAGATAATAAAGACCCTTCCATTTCATCTATCACACCAGGTGAATATAGTTTTGAACAACTCCTTTTTACTCCAGCAACAAAAGAAGAATTGCTTCCTCTTTGCATGAAGTTTGTATCGAAAGAACTTCACCAAAAATCTTCTACATTCTATATACGCCTATATAAAGAAAAACGCTTTGAAATAGTTGTCCAATTTTTCTTACCCAAAGCATCTCAATAAGCCTAATCTTGTATTAGGTGTTGTACCTTTTTCACATCATAGATATATTAATACAGATGCGGAGGAATTATCGTGAAATCTGATAAGCTAACTGATACACAACATCGACTTGTATGTGCCGATGGAAAAGAGATTATTCTCATAGGAACAGCACATGTTTCACACGATAGTGTGAACGAAGTCCAAGAAGTAATAGATGAATTTCTCCCTGATGAAATCTGTGTTGAACTCGACAATGGCCGATACCGTTCTAAAACAGAAGAAAAGGGGTGGGAAAACCTCGATATTAAATCTGTATTAAAAAAAAAAAAATGGTTTTTACTACGAGCAAACCTGGCCCACACGGCGTAA
>CAYZUR010000011.1:0-15417 GCA_964481535.1 uncultured Spirochaetaceae bacterium
GAGAGGGATAGAAAGAAATGGAATACTTAAAAACAATAATTGATGCATTTTTTCAATTTAAAGCATACGTAATGTTACCGATTATCATCTTTATTATTGCACTCATCATAAAAATGAGTATTAAGAAAGCATTTCTCTCAGTACTCCAGTTAGGAGCAGGTTTTGCTGGAATATTTATCGCGTTTGATTTCTTTGTAAGCAATATAAACCCAGCTGTAACAGATCTTATGATAATGAGAAATATTGACCTGCCAATCCTGGATGTTGGTTGGCCTCCCCTGGCTGCAATCACCTGGGCTTCTCCCATTGCTCACCTCTCTATTCCATTAATAATCATAATCAATGTAATCATGCTTGCATTTAATCTCACAAGAACAATCTACCTCGACATATGGAATTATTGGCACTTTGCAATGCTTGGAGCTTTAGTTCTTAATGCAAGTGATAATATCATCTTGGCCCTTGTAGCAACTGCATTAATTGCTATCTATACAATAAAAATGGCCGATTGGGCTGCTCCTGCAGTGAAAAGAGAGATGGACTTAGATGGTATCACAATATCTCCCCTCTCTTCTGTTGGATTACTCCCCTATGCCCAATTTCTCGATGCAATAATTAATCGGATTCCTTTTATAAAGAAGATAAACTACAATCCTGAAAAGAGTGATAAAGAGGTAAGCATCTTAAGTGAACCGATGGTCATCGGAGCACTCGTAGGATTGCTACTAGGAACGTTAGCGAAGTATCCCCTAAAGGAAACTCTTGAACTCTGTGTCCACATAGCAGCTGTTATGTTTATCCTTCCTCAGTGTGGCGCTCTCATAGGAAAAGGGATGGGAGAAGTCTCGTTAACGTTAAGAAAAGCTGTACAGAAAAGATTCCCTCACAAAGATAACCTCCTTGTTGCACTTGATAGCGGTGTCGTCTTGCATAACAAATCAATCTTAACAGCCGGAATCATATTGATGCCTATAGCTATATTCTTATCACTCATTGTAAAAGGAAATAAGACACTCCCTCTAGGAGATCTTGTTGCCTTAATATCCCAAGTATCAGTAATGGTTCTCATCTTTCGTGGCAATGTCTTTCGAACAATTATTGCAGGTATTCCTCTTGTGATATCATACCTCTTAATTGCAACTCACCTTGCCCCACTTATTACGAGATTAAGTAAAGAAGTTGGAACGGTAATGATTGAAGACCGACTTATCACAAGTTTAACTGATGGGGGAAACCCATTACGATTTTGGGCACTACAGCTCTTTAAAGGGAATCTTATTGCCATCTTGCTGATTCCATTATTTGTCATCATGCTCATTATTTCTCATCGGCGCTATAAAAATGAGATGTAATTGAGAGCAATAAAAACATCTAAGAAGAGAAGAAAATACCGTCTCCTTTAGGGATATTTCTTCTCTTCTTTGCACCCCTCACATTGCTACCTCATATTTAAAGAGGCAGAATCATTTGAATATAATAGATAAATCAGTTGTAGCTTCGATTCTTGCCACTACAAATTAAGGAGATTCTGTGATGAGTTTGCCTTTGATTTAATCTAGTCCATCATAATTTGGATTGAACTTTCTTTAACCAAGAATCAGTAGAGATAATGATTTTTTGTAACTGTTTAGTCCTATCTTCTAAGCTAGGGGAGGAATTGCTCCATTAGCCATCAAAACCTTTTGACTATCATCGTTGAAGATGTCCCTGTAGTTTTCATTATACACGTTACAAACAATGTCTTTTGGTGACATTCCTTGTTTTCTTCCAGTCTCAAGAACAACCGAACCATGGAAAAGTCTGCAGCTCCCCCTTCAGTTCTGAAACAACCAAAGGCATTGTAGGTAGTTTTGAGCATGCAAAATGAGACTTCCATACTTAATCCTATTGTCAGGATTATGATTGCAAAGTACTGTAAGATGGTTTACAACAAAGGATGCAACGTTATACGCTTACTAGGTAAATTAGGCATTCTTGAATATGTAAACTTTATTACATAATCTATGTGGTCCAAGGCTTAATAGCCTTGGACCTTTTTAGTTCCTATTTTCCCTTTTTTCTTGCTCCACTCTTTGTTGTACTATATGCTCATCATTATAAGGATTATAGAATGTATTCACCTATTCATATTGCGAGTGAAGTCGATAAATTAAAAGCAGTTTTACTTCACAGACCTGGTAAAGAGTTGGAGTCTTTAACTCCTCAATTTTTAGAATCGATGCTGTTTGAAGATATTCCCTATCTTGCACAAATGCAGATTGAACACGATTTATTCGCATCTACTCTTCGAGAGAATGGAGCTCATGTGTACTACCTTGAGTCTTTATTAGAAGAAGTCTTTAATGACCCTCTTATTCACTCAACTGTTGCATCGTACTTAGTTGAATCCTCTCCCCTATTCTCCCCTTCTTTGAAGAAAATTATTACTTCATTTTTACAAGAGTCGAGTCCCCTTGAACTTGTCGATTTTTGCATAGGAGGAGTATTAAAATCTGAAGTTGCACATCTAGTGAAAGAAAAAACTCTCTCATATTTTATTAAAGATACCTACCCCTATTACATCTCTCCCCTTCCTAATCTCTATTTTACGAGAGACCCAGCTACTATTGTAAATGGAGGGATGAATATTAACGTAATGAAAATTGAGTATAGAAAAAGAGAGAGTTATCTTCTAAAACTCGCAAGGGATTCTCACCCTCTTTTTTCTTCAACTCGTACCCACTTTGATTACACTCAGCAAAGTAGCATAGAGGGCGGAGATATCCTCATTATCAATGAAGATTGTGCTGTTATAGGAAGTAGCGCTCGAACTGATGTATGGGCTATTGAATCATTTGCAAGAAGAATGATGAGTCCAATTGAAAAAGGAGGGGAGGGATTAAAAGAAGTACTCGTTATCCAAATCCCCTACACCAGAGCCTATATGCATCTCGATACAGTATTCACTATGGTAGATTATGATAAATTCAGTCTTTTTCCTATTGTGGAACCTGCGATAAAAGTCTTCTCTCTCACAATCAATGCTAAAAACTCTTTGCGTATTGTTGAACAGAAAAATCTTAAAACAGCCCTTTCTAAAGCTCTAAAGCTTCCAAGTGTAGACATCATAAAAAGTGGGGGAAATGATTCAATAGCTAGTGCCAGAGAGCAGTGGAATGATAGCACTAACACATTAGCAGTTGCTCCGGGTGTTGTCGTTGCCTACAGAAGAAATGTTGTTTCAAATGAAACATTAACTAAACATGGAATTACAGTTATCCCTATTAAGGGATCAGAACTTGTAAGAGGAAGGGGGGGACCTAGATGTATGAGCATGCCCCTTTGTAGAAGATTAGAGTAATAAAACATACTCCAATCTCTTATGCGATACGTGTATTGGTATGATGGACTCTTCTTTTTCTCTTATCGCTCCTCTCTTTTCTTTTTGATATGTTCTTTTATTTTTTTTCGTAATAAACTTTGTAAACGAATGAGGTGTGTAATGAATTCACGAATACTACAAGCTAGCGGACATTTAATAGATTCAGGGCTCTTGTCTAATATCCTAAATACAATATTGTCTAAAGGAGGCGATTACAGAATCATCTCCTTTAGTGTTGGAAAAACTCCTCAGGAATCTTCTCATCTTGAGATAGAACTTCTTGTTGAAGATGTTTCCTTATTACCCGCAATAATTGATTCAGTAAAACTATTTGGAATATTTGAAAAAGAAGTTCCTTTTGCTACATTTTTAGAAGCAGATAAAGATAAACATGCCCCTGATGACTTTTATTCAACAAGCAATCATAAAACAGAAGTCTATTATAATGGAATTTGGTATGTGGTAGAAAAGCAGAGAATGGATGGAGCTATTGTCTATAATAGTGACTTATCTAGCTTCATCTGTACAAAATTACGAGATATACGATGTAAAGACAAAGTTGTCATTGGTAGTGACTCTATCAGAATTTTCCCTCCTCAGTCAGAAAGAAAAGAAATAGCTCAAGGTAATTTTGCTTTTATGACAAATACTGTCTCTTCAGAGCGCAGTGTAGATGCTACAGTAGAGGCTCTTGCTAAAGAGATGATACGTATAAAAGAAAGAGGCGGTAAGACTGTAGTCGTAGCAGGACCTGTTGTCGTACACACAGGGGGAGCTGATGCCTTAGCTTCTATCATAAAAGAAGGATACGTGAGTGGATTTCTTGGTGGTAATGCGATCGCTGTTCATGATATAGAATACAGATTATTTGGAACAAGCCTTGGGGTAGATTTAAAGACAGGCATTGCAGCAGAACATGGACATAGCCACCATATGAGGAGTATTAATACCATACATGGGTGTGGTTCTATAGAAAATGCAGTAAAAATGGGAGTATTAACACATGGGTTAATGTATGAAATTATTTCATCTCACATCCCCTACTCTCTTGCTGGCTCTATTAGAGATGATGGTCCCCTTCCAGAGACTGTAAATGATATGATAGAAGCCCAAAAACAATATAGTGAAATAATTATAGGAGCTGATTTAATCATTATGCTCTCTAGCATGCTCCACTCTATTGGTGTTGGAAATATGAGCCCATCAAATGTGAAAACAATCTGTGTCGATATTAACCCAGCAGTTGTCACAAAACTTAGTGACAGAGGGAGTGGACAGGCAATAGGCGTTGTAAGTGATGTGGGCTTCTTTTTAAGGAATCTTGATCAACGTCTTAAAGAACTTATGTAAAATTGAAGTGTAATTCGATCTTTTCCACCCATCTTAGCTTTACATAAATGTGTGTCAGCATGTAGCATTAGTGACATCTGTACCATATGTATATGAGCTCTTCGCTTTTGGGCTATCGTTATCATCAATATAAATATTTTTTTCTTAGTTAGGAACAAATTGAGTTGAATAATAAAAGCATGTACAGTTAGTACACTTTTCAATTTCCTGACTATGCTGAATTGTTTCTTTATGAGCACTTTCTACATACTCTCTTTTGGATCATTTACTCACATGGTTACTTCTCGCACCTAATCGTAATTTATCATGACTCTTACCTGTTTTTACCAAGGCACGTACTTGAAAGTCGACAAGAAAAACTCTCTTTGAGGGAAGATTCTTAATATGAAACCAACCAAAATCAGAAAATTCATGTATATCCTTTTCTAGTATTTTTTCATAATACTCAATTGAGAAAACTTCATAGTGAAAAAATGGGATATGGAGAGTCCAAAGAGGATCAGCATAATTACCATCTATGCCCATCTCCTCTTTTGTTTCTCTCATTGCAGCTTTCTTATAGTCTCTTTTTTTCTTATTTCTATACCCATCCTTCTTCTCCCAACTCCCCCCTGGAATTGACCATTTACCCAACCCTGGGTTCATGGAACGCTTACCTAAAAGGACTAAGAGGTCTCCATTAGATTCTTCTTTCCAACACAGTACTCCAGAGCCATGAAAAGCTTTTATCTTTCTCACATTAATCCTCACTTATACATCTCTCTAGAGAATAAAGTCTCTTTGCTTATTCATCCCTCAATACCGACGTTAACATCAACATACAACACCTCTGGGGGAGTCTTGAAATACTTCAAAAGAACCGGACATAACCATCCAAAAAGATCGAGTTCTTTATTGTAATAAAGATTCCATGAACCCTCACCTCTTGAATCTATCCAAACTAGGACAGATGAGTGGGTAAAAGGTTTCTCACTAAAGGTGAGAGTAAGATTATTTGAGTTGATGCCCTTTAGGTGCTGGATAGCACTTATTATCTCACTTGACCCTTCTACAAAGGGCTCATTAAAAACATTTCTTTGTTCATCATCAAAAAGCCAAGTACCATTATCATTTCTAATATGTAGTTCCATGTTGTCTCCTTTTTATCTTCTTATTGTTGATATCCTAAATATACACCTACTACATAGACACAGGATGTCTATGGGAAGATAGTTTTCAGGTATTTTCTTTCAAATATCTCATTTTTAAAGAGAATCTCTTGTATGAAGATTCTCATAGTTAGGGTTGTTCCATCTTGTAACCTCATTCTCTTTATATGGAGTAAGTTCCAAATTTTTTTTCATTTTCTTTTCTTCATAGACACTCTATGTCTAACAGTATTGAGTAAACTAATGTTTGTAATATACTCACTCTTTGGGTAGACTCATAAGAGGAGTGGTATTTCAAATATACGTATTACGAGGAGAACAATACCATGAACGAAAACAAAGAATGGAGAGAAGATCAAAAAGCTTTAACAAGGGAAATATTAGAAGAAGTTAATATTGTCTCATTTAGTGTTTCTATGACTGGAGTAAACAAAGGATGTTATATGGATCACCTTGATGGAGCCTTTGGATACCTCTCCATACAAGATGCTTTAGACCGTAATTGGAGAGTCTTTGATTATGATAGTGATGCCCTTCTTGGTTCATACACCACAATTGAAGATCTTCTTAACGGTGGCTGGAAAGTAAGCACCTAAAGGATAAAAAAGATGGGAAAGAATGCAATGGAGAGGATTCTCTTTATCGATATGATGTTGAGAAAAGAGGGATACCCTAAAAAAAAGTATATAAGTGAACATTTTGAAGTAAGCACTAAGACGATAGAGAGAGATATAGAGTATATGAAATATCGTCTTGGAGCCCCAATTACATACAATAGAGTCCGTGGAGGCTATGAGTATGAAGAGATAGGATATTTTCTTCCATCTTTTCATGTTGGCCAAGATGAGGCTCTAGCCCTCTTTATCTCTCACTACTTAGGCAATGCATGGAAAGGAACGCCATTAGCAAGTACAGCTGAAAAATTGTGGAATCAATTTAGTTCAATGATAGGTGAAGATATTATCATGGATGTCTCTTTATTTAATGAAACAGTATTCTTAGTTGATCAATCTGTAGAAATTAATACATCCATCTGGCTCAATGTATTTGTTGCAGCAAGAAGTAAACACAAAATAGCCATAACATTTAGAACAGCGGGATATGATACATCATTGACAAGGGTAATTCACCCCTATCGCCTCATCCACCATAAGAATAACTGGTATGTACTTAGCTTTGATGAATCTTCTAAAAAAGTATACACCTACAGCATTTCAAGAATTGAAAAAGTAGTTGAACAAAAAGAGACCTTTTCCCTCCCTCCAAACTTTGATGCAAAAGATTACATAGACCCCTACTTTGGTCTTGCCACAGGAGGAGAGTCATATACAGTAGTTCTTCTGACAAATAAGAAATTGGTAACAGTATTGAGTGAACATATTCCCTCTCAAAACTCTACAATTGAAAATACTGGGGATGAGAACGTACTCATTAGCTTTACCACGACCCAAAAGGATGAACTCCTTTATTGGTTACTTCAATGGGGGTCTAATATTGAAGTAATTGAACCTATGTGGGTAAAAGAAAAGCTTTATAAAATAGGGGAATATTTTATTACACGATATAAAGACTAATGATGCCGCCTATTGAGAAAATGAGTTAATCACATAATTGTTAATAATTATGTGATTAAGGAGTATCTTAGATATGAAAAGATTACTTATCCCATGTTCTTTAATGTAGTCCTATCTTAAACTCCACATAATCAGAATAAATCTTTATAATATTTATAATAATCTCCATTAAAAGGTTTACTTTTTCTTGTAAATGTTGTAAGAGATACTTACAACAAGTAAGTAAGGAGTCAAGCCATGTACATCAGCATAGACAAGAGAAACGGGTCAGTAATGGAAATTACTGCATACAGGATTCCTGGCAAGAAACATCCGAAACAGGATAAGGTTTATATCGGCAAGATGAACGAGCAAGGGGAATTTGTGCCGAACAAACTTTTTATTGAGCGTTCCAAGAAGGAGGAGCTCCAAGGTGAGGTGAAAAAGCTCCAGAAAGAGCTCGATGACATGAAAACGGGTGTAAAGAAACAAAAGAAAGAGGTCAAAGCCCTCGCTACTGTTATCTCTTCTGTCTCTGGTAAAAAAAAGACTGGCCTCACCCATACACTCGATTACATAGCCTCTGTTGAGGGGTTCGATTCAGCCCTCTTATCTCTTTTTCCAAAGAAGTTGGCCACCCAGATACTCTCCCTTTCCTATTATGTGCTTGTTACTAAGAATGAGGCTCTTTATAACTTTTCTTATTTTGATACGTCACACGTGCATCCCTACGGCTATGACATTAGTAGCAGTGAAAGCAGCTCAATCCTTGCATCCATAAAAGCCGAACATGTCCATGAGTTTTTCAAGGCGATACGTAATGCAGGCCCTACTAGGAGTAAAGAAGATCACTTTTGCGCTTTTGATGGCACATGCTTTAGCTCTTATTCCAACGACCTGTCTGAAGTAGAAGTCTCAAGAGGCAAGCAGGATCCTGACCTGAAACCTTTCGCCATGGCCGCTGTATACAGCAGCAAAGAGGGTCGGTGTGCCTATTACAGAGTGTATCGAGGAAATATTCCAGATATTAAGACTATTGATACCTTCGTCGATGTAGCCAAGGCTATGGGCTACAATTTTCGAAGGGTCGCTCTTGATCGAGGCTACTGTAGCTATAACAACCTCTATAGGCTTCACTATGAGTGCCGTTATGATGTCATTATGTGCATGAAATCTAAAATGATTGTTTACAAGGAGGCTCTGAAATCTGTACAGGGAACCTTTGAGGAAGACTGCACCCACTACCTTAACGACCATAATGTGTATGGGAAAACTGTACGTCAGACAATTATCCTCACCGACGGTGAGGGCAAAGAACACCCAACCCGAGTATTCATGCATGTGTACTACAATAAATTGAAAGCGGCAGACCATGAACCTAGGCTCTACGGAGATATTGAAGATTCTATTGCCAAACTTACCACTCTGGTACAGACAAAGAAGCTTTCCCTAGACGATGCACAAAAAGGGAACTTCATTTGCAAACAGAAACCGCTCATAAGCGTACGTAAGACAAGCAACAGAACTTGTGTGTTTGAAATGAATTGTAAAAAGGTCGATGAGGCAAGGGGGAAATTAGGATATTTCATCATTTTGAGTACAGAAGACCTCTCTGCAGGCCAAGTTTTAGACATTTACAGAGCAAAAGATGGCGTGGAACGGGTATTCAACAACGCCAAGAACGATATAGGTTTTGATCGACCTGCTGTAAAGACTGATGCAACTCTAGAGGGAAAGGTATTCATCATCATGCTAGCAGGCATGATCTCCACCCACATCCGCAATGCGATGAGGGCTCATAGGGAAGAGCTTACCAGGAAAATGACATACAACATGGTGCTAAAAGAGCTAGATAGTATATACACCTTCACAGTGAATGATAAACTCACGTGGTGTGAAATATCTGAGAGGCAAGAAATGTTACTGAAGTGTTTTGATGTTCCCCTTCCTGTGGAGTCGAAGAAAATACAGGCTAATCTCAAGAAGAAAAAGGGACCAAAGCCAAAAGCATAGAACTAGCTACGCACTACATTAAAGAACATGGGTAAAAAACATCTGGCGCATTAAACTCACAGTTCTCTTTGCATAAAGGATAGATAATCATATAACGCTCGCTGCCTTTAATATCTATCTACAGAGTATTGACTTCTATTTTTTTTGAACTAATTCTACTTCTACATCCATTTCTAAAAATTTGTTATTGAGTTGCCTCTCAATAGGGAGTATTGTTATCTTACAGGTACTATGTGCTCACCTATGAAAACGGGTGAGCTAATAATGTGCTACTTCACGACTGGAGGATATGTAATGAGTAGACCTACTTTTCACGACCCTGACCCTTTAGAAACACAAGACTGGTTAGATTCTATAGAAGGAGTTATCAAGAACGAAGGTGCTGATAAAACAGATTTCTTACTTGGAGAACTCACCCACCGAGCACGTAACAACGGAGTTAATACTTCTCCTGGGGTAATTAGTCCATATGTAAATACAGTTATTCAAGATAAAACTGCAATTATCCCTAAAGGGGATTCATTAATAGCAAGAAACGTCTCTGCCTTTGTAAGGTGGAATGCAATGGCAATAGTTGCAAAAGCAAATGAAGATGGGAGTGGATTAGGTGGTCATATTGCAAGTTTCTCATCATCCTCTGCAATTTATGAAGTTGGGTTCAACTGGTTCTTTAAAGGACCTGATTCAAAATATGGATCAGACTTAATATTCTTCCAAGGTCACTCATCTCCTGGCATGTATGCAAGGGCTTTTGTTGAAGGGCGACTTACAGAGGAGCAACTTCTTAACTTTAGAAGGGAAGTTGATGGAAAAGGAATCCCTTCCTACCCTCACCCCTATCTCATGCCTAATTTCTGGCAGTTCCCTACTGTTTCGATGGGTCTTGGACCTTCTATGGCAATTTATCAAGCAAGGTTTATGAAATACCTCGACTCCCGTGGCTTAAAAGAGAATGGTGACAGAAAAGTCTATATCTTTATGGGTGATGGAGAGAGTGACGAACCTGAATCCTTAAGTGCACTATCGCTTGCCGCAAGAGAAAACTTAGATAACCTTATTTGTGTTGTGAATGCTAACTTACAACGACTTGATGGACCTGTAAGGGGTAATGGCAAGATTATTCAAGAGTTAGAAGGACGGTTTAGGGGAGCCGGATGGAATGTAATTAAAATCATCTGGGGAACTGAATGGGACTCAATATTTGAACGCGATACAAAAGGTGCGTTATTAAGAAAACTCTCATCTATGGTAGATGGCGAATTCCAAACTATTCAATCCAAAGGGCCAGCTTACTTAAGAGAAAAAATCTTTGGAGATGATGAATACCTAAAAAGCCTTGTTGCTGATAAATCAGATAAAGAATTGTGGCAACTCACGCGAGGTGGACACGACCCAAGAAAAATCTATGCAGCATTTCAAGAAGCAAATAACCATAAAGGACAACCTACAGTAATTATCTTTAAAACTGTCAAAGGGTATGGAATGGGGAAATCTGCTGAAGCAACAATGGGAACTCATAACCAAAAAACTATGGATAAAAACTCCCTCATTGCTTTTAGAGATCACTATCATGTCCCTCTCACTGATGATAAATTAGAAGCTCTTCCTTTCATTAAACCAGATCCTTCTAGCCCAGAAGGGGAGTTTATTACTCGTCAGCGTCGTGCAATGGGAGGACCTGTACCTTTTAGGAATCCAGTGGGTGAAACATTAACAGTTCCGTCATTAGAAGATTTTTTAGATATGTTAGTGAGTTCTAAAGATAGAGAAGTCTCTACTACGATGGCTTTTGTAAGAATGCTTACAAAGTTAGTAAAAGATAAGAAAATTGGAGAGAGAATTGTTCCAATTGTTCCAGATGAAGCAAGAACATTTGGCATGGAAGGATTGTTTAGACAAATCGGAATTTATGCACCAGCTGGGCAGCTCTATGAACCTCAAGATGCTGATTCCCTCATGTGGTACAAAGAAGATGAGAAAGGACAGATTCTTGAAGAAGGTATTACAGAAGCTGGGGCAATATCATCATGGATTGCAGCTGCGACTAGTTATGCGAATCACAATCTTACGATGATTCCTTTCTATACGTTCTACTCAATGTTTGGTTTCCAACGAGTTGATGACTTTATCTGGGCTGCAGGAGACAGCAGAGCAAAAGGGTTCTTAATGGGAGCCACTGCAGGGAGAACTACATTAAACGGGGAGGGATTACAACACGAAGATGGCCACGGCCTTCTTATTGCTGCAACTCACCCAACATGTCTCTCATACGACCCAACCTACTCATATGAACTCGCTGTAATTATTCAAAATGGACTAAAGAGAATGTATGAAGATAATGAGAACGTCTTTTATTACATCACCCTCATGAATGAAAACTATACGCAACCTGATATGCCAAAAGGTGTAGAAGAAGGTATCATTAAAGGTGCTTATATCTTTAAAGAAGCCGCTAAGAAAAGCAAGTTAAAAGTGAACTTGTTAGGAAGTGGTACTATCTTTAGAGAAGTACTTGCAGCAGCAGATCTTCTTAAAGAAGATTTTAATGTTGACTCTACTATTTTCAGTATCCCTGGGGTAAACCAACTCCATAACGATGGAATTGAAGTAGACCGCTATAACCTCACTCACCCAGAAGAGAAAAAGAAGAGCTCCTACCTCACAACTCTTATGAAAGATCATGAAGAACCATCTGTTATTAGTACTGACTATATCAGGGCATATAGTGAACAAATCAGACGATTAATTCCTAATTCTAATGTGACAATTCTTGGAACTGATGGATTTGGTCGAAGTGACACGAGAGAAAAGTTACGAAGTTTCTTTGAAGTTGACCGCTACTATATTGCCATCTCAGCCCTTAAAGCATTAGCAGATGAAGGAACTATACCGTATACAAAGGTAAGTGAAGCGATAAAGAAATACAACATCGACATCGACAAACCAAATCCAAGATTGAGTTAGGAGAAGAATATGGCAATTAAAAAGATACTTATTCCAAACATTGGAGACTTTAGTGATGTAGAAATCATTGAGGTTACTATCAATGTTGGTGATACAATAGAAGCAGAAGATACTATTCTCAGTTTAGAAACTGAGAAAGCTACAACTGACATCCCATCCCCTTACAGTGGAACGATAACAAAAGTTCACATCAAGGAAGGAGACCTCGTCTCTAAAGACTCTCTTGTTGCAGAGATTGAAGTAGCTGGAGAAGAAGCTCCTAAAGAAGAGAAGAAAGAAGAGGTAAAAGAAGCTCCTAAGAAAGAAGAAGCTAAAGAGGCACCGAAGAAGGAAGAGAAAAAAGAGCAACCTAAGGAAGATAATGTAAAGAAAGAGACAAAAAGTGAAGAAACTAAAGAAGAGCTAATAAATGAGCAATCTTTAGGTTCTAAATTTCATGCAACTCCTTCTCTTAGACAGTATGCAAGAGAATTGAGCGTACCATTATCTGAAATTAAAGGTAGCGGACCACATGGAAGGATTCTCCATTCCGATGTTCAATCCTTCGTAAAAGAAGCTGTAGAGAATAAAGGAAGCGGATCTATGTCACTTGCCCCTGTTGAACTAGAGGACTTCTCAGTATATGGAGAGATTGAAAGAAAAGGGCTATCGAGAATTCAAAAAATCTCTGGTCCTCATCTACAAAAGAGCTGGCAACGCATCCCTCATGTCACCCAAGATGATAAAGCTGATATTACAGAACTTGAAGCTTTTAGAAAGACTATAAAAGAAGAGTTGAAGAAGACAAAATCTGAAGTGAGCATATCAGTTCTTCCTTTCATTATTAAAGCAGTAGTATTTGCTTTAAAGAAATATCCAGCCCTCAATTCATCTTTTGATGAAACTACAAATGAACTTATATTAAAGCACTACTATCATATTGGAATCGCAGTCGATACTCCTGAAGGACTTGTAGTCCCAGTAGTAAAAAATGCTGATAAGAAAACAGTCTTAGAGATTGCAACAGAACTTGATGCTCTAAGTCAAAAAGCAAGAGACAGAAAGTTAAAAACTGAAGATCTTTCAGGCGCGTCATTTAGCATTTCAAGCCTTGGTGGCATCGGAGGAACATTCTTCACTCCTATTATTAATCCGCCACAAGTCGGAATCCTAGGTGTCTCTAGAATGGAGAAACGGCCTGTGTGGAACGGAGAAGCTTTCATCCCTCGTGATATCCTCCCCTTCTCTCTCTCATATGACCACAGAGTAATAGACGGAGCAAGTGGAGTACGTTTTACCACCTACTTATCATCATTGCTCTCTGATATGAAAAGGACGTTATTATGAAAGAAGAGAAAAAGGAATTAGTTGTAATCGGAGGAGGACCAGGTGGATATACTGCAGCTTTTAGAGCTGCAGACCTACATAAAAAAGTTACCATCATAGAGCGCTACCAAATTCTTGGTGGAGTGTGTCTAAATGTGGGCTGTATCCCGTCTAAAACTCTCTTACACCTCGCGGAAGTTATTGAACAAGCAAGTGAAAGTAAAGATTTAGGAATCACTTTTAGTGAACCGAAGATAGATTTAGAAGCTATTAGAAAACACAAAGGTGCTGTAGTTGAAAAACTCACATCTGGTCTTGATTCTCTTTGCAAAGCACGAAAAATAGAACGCATAGTAGGAACAGCTTCGTTTGTTGATGATTCTCACATTATAGTTAAAACTGATAAAGAAGAAACAACATACTCTTTTGAAGATCTGATCATTGCAACAGGATCTCGTCCTGTTCAAATACCGGGAATTGATTATGAAGATAAGAGAATCTGGGACTCAACAAGTGCACTAGAGCTCACAGAGATTCCAAAAAGATTACTTATCATTGGTGGCGGTATTATTGGTCTTGAAATGGCAAGTATTTATCATGCTCTTGGATCAAAAATCACAATTGTAGAAATGACTGACTCTCTCATACCACCCGCAGACAGAGATATTAAACAGCCTCTGATTAAGAAAATTAAAAGTCAATATGAAGCAATCTATACTTCAACTAAAGTAGTGAAAGTCGAAGGGAAGAAAGAAAGTCTCACTATTACCTTAGAAGGGAAAAAAGCTCCTGAAAGTGTAGAAGCTGATGCAGTTCTTGTCGCTGTTGGAAGAAAACCTAACTCAGATCTTTTAAGCATAGAAAATACAAAAATTGCATTAACAGAAAGAAAATTTATTATTACAGACAAGAAAATGAGAACAAATATACAGAACGTTTATGCAATCGGTGATATCACAGGAGACCCGATGCTAGCTCATAGAGCTGTGCATCAAGGAAGAGTAGCAGCAGAAGTTATCTGTGGCCTCCCTTCAGCTTTCACTCCAATTGGAATACCATCAGTTGCTTATACAAACCCAGAAGTTGCCTGGGTTGGACTTACAGAGACTGAAGCAAAAGAAAAGAATGTAGCTTACAAAAAAGGTTCTTTCCCCTGGATTGCAAATGGCAGAGCGATAAGTTCAGTTGCAACAGCGGGAGTGAGTAAAGTTCTTTTTGATACAGAAACAGGTAGAATTATAGGAGCTGCAATCTGTGGAAAGAATGCAGGAGAGCTCATTAGTGAAGCATCCCTTGCACTAGAAATGGGAGCCGTCGCAGAAGATATAGCACTAACTATACATCCACATCCAACACTTTCTGAAACTTTTGCTGTAGCAACTGAACTCGCAATAGGAGTAGCAACTGATACGATGAATAGATGATAAAAGCCCCCACTAGCGTGGGGATTACTTTTAAACACAAGTGTGCTTAGTTGTGTATAGAAATACCCTCCCCACTTACGTAAGGATAACTTTAGCACAGAGTAGATAGAGTATATAACATTTCTAAGCCACCTATGCGGTGGATAACTTGCCATTGGGTTCTTAATTGCTGGAACTTCTTTTCTAAGCCACCTATACGGTGGATAACTCCGTAATTGATGCATCGTTCTCATTGCCATATTTCTAAGCCACCTATACGGTGGATAACTATTACTATATATAAAAACTACCCTAGTTCT
>CAYZUR010000012.1:0-15187 GCA_964481535.1 uncultured Spirochaetaceae bacterium
GCGAATGATGGAAAAGCTTTATTGCTTCTCCTTCCTTCTTTAATCTTTCTTACTACCTTTACATTAGTTCCCATATTAAAGAGTTTCTACATTAGCCTAATGGATTTACAACTTGGAATGAAGGAACCTTCTTTTATAGGATTTGGTAATTATGTTGAACTATTTACCAGTTCTCTCTTTTGGAAAGTAATGGGGAACACCCTTTTATTTGCAATTATGACAGTAATTCCAAGTATGGTCTTAGGTCTTGGATTAGCCCTTATGCTGAATATGAAGCACAAGCTCACTGGGTTGTTTAGAGTATCTTTCTTCTCTCCTGTTGTAATGCCGCTCATTGCTGTGGCAAGTATCTGGATGTTTATCTATATGCCAGAGGCGGGATTGCTTGATCAGTTGCGTACAGCTTTAGGCCTTCCTGGACAAATATACTTACAAAGGTCAGATACAGTCTTGCCTGCCCTTGCAGTGGTCTATAACTGGAAAGAAGCTGGCTTTCTCATGATATTCTTTTTATCAGGACTCCAGAGCATTTCAACAGAGATGTATGAAGCAGCAAAAATAGATGGAGCGAATAAATTCACTATTTTTAGAAAGATGACTATTCCACTATTAATGCCAACTACTCTTTTTGTCTCAACTGTAGCATTAACAGATTCGTTTAAATTAGTTGACCACATTGCTATGATGACCGAGGGCATGCCAAACAATGCAAGTACTACCCTCCTGTACTACATCTATCAAAATGGATTTAATTTCTTCAACCAAGGACTTGCTTCGGCTCTCACTGTAATCCTACTAATCATTATGCTCGTTGCATCTTCACTTCAATTTTTCACCGCCGATAGTAGAATCCACTACAACTAGGAGTTTTGTAATATGAATATTAAACGTCTTTCTTTTATCCTATTCTCTTCAGTGTTCTCTTTTATTTGGCTTATTCCCCTCATTTGGTTGGTGGTGACAACATTCACTGAACCAACCTATTATATGTCAATCATTCCGAAAACTCCTTTCACTTTAGATAATATTAAATACATATTAACTGCAGCTCCTTTTGGGCAGTATTACTTGAATACTATTACTATTACGCTTGGAATTTTTACTGTTCAATTTATTACTGTCACTCTTGCTGCATTTGCCCTTTCTGTAATGAATTTTAGATTTGAAAAGTTAGTCTTTTTCTTAATCTTTGTGCAAATCATTATCCCAAATGATGTTCTTATCATGCCTAACTACTCAACTATTTCAGCTCTTGGTTTTATCGACACAAAACTTGCTATCATGCTGCCTTTCTTTTGTAGTGCTTTTGGAATATTCTTACTTCGACAAAGCTTTAAAACAATTCCTTCAGCTTTAGCAGACGCAGCGAAAATTGATGGATGTAATTTGATGCAAACTATATGGAAAGTATATGTTCCTAATGCAAAACCAGCATATGTTTCTTTTGGTCTTGTCTCTATTAGTTATCACTGGAATAACTACCTTTGGCCAATGATTGTAACAAACTCAGTAGAAAATAGACCTCTTACTGTTGGATTAGCTATTTTTGCAAAATCAAAAGAAGCTGTCATGCAGTGGGCTAATGTATGTGCTGCAACCTTCATTATTATCTTGCCCTTACTGTTAGCATTCCTTTTCTTCCAAAAACAGTTTATTAATAGTTTCGTGAGTTCTGGTATAAAGTAGAGGTTCTTATGGATTTAACATTTTTAGGGTGTGGCAGTGGCTACACCCCACATTTAAATAATACAAATGCGTTCTTTGTAAAAGGTGATACATTTTTTTTAATAGATTGCGGGTTCACTACATTCAATCAATTATTAAAAATTGATGCATTTCTCGAAGCTAAGAATTTTGTAATTCTTCTCACACATCTTCATGGAGACCACACGGGCTCTTTAAGTATGACGATTAGTTACTCAAATAATATCTTACAAAGAGTTCCAACTCTTATTTTTCCATTAACAACCGTAGTAGATTTACTCTCTCTTATGGGCATCCCAATTGATCAGTACATATTAAAACAACAATTAGAAAAAACAGAAGGTGTTTCAGCATTTCCTATCGTTGTAGAACATACTCCACTAATGAGGTGTTTTGGGTATTACCTTAAAGATGAAGAAAAAAGTATCTACTATAGTGGAGACTCATCTATAATACCACAAGATATTCTTGATTCCTTTCATGCTAATAGTATTAATGAATTGTATCAGGATACGACATATATAAAAGGTGAACACCCCTCTCATGGAACTCTTGATTATCTCGATTCTGTAATCCATCCTGATTATAAGAATTTAATTTATTGTATGCACTTTGATTATGACTTTATGGAAGAAGTGAGAGAGAGAGGGTATCGAGTTGTCTCTTGCTATACAGCAAATGGACAAATGAGTTAATATAACGATTATGATAAAAGTTGTAATTGCAGATGATGAATATTTTATTCTCAAAGAACTGGAAACTATCATAGAGTGGAACCGAATAGGATGTGAGATAGTAGGAAAAGCTAAAAATGGGAGAGAAGCAAAAGAATTAGTACTCAATCTCCAGGCAGATATCCTCATCACAGATATTAAAATGCCCTTTGTTGATGGACTTTCTGTCATTCAAGATCTCCATGAACAACATAGCAATACAGAATATATTATTATATCTGGCTATAGTGATTTTTCTTATGCTCTACAAGGCATAAAGTTTGGAGTCTCTGACTATCTTTTAAAACCAATCGATAGCACAGAATTAATGAATGCTGTAAAGAAAATAGTGAATAAGAAAGAGGGCTTTTCACTCCATAAAGAAGAACACCCTCTTATAGAACAAGCAGCTGGGACCAATAGATTTATTAAAAAAGCCCTCGAATATGTAGAAATACATTATGCCTCCCCTTTAAATTTACAAGAAGTAGCAGATAATCTCTCTATTAGTAGCAGCTATTTAAGTAAGCTCTTTGTTGATAAGTTAGAGATGAGATTCACCCAGTTTGTGAACCTGTACAGGATAAAAGTAAGTCAACAATATTTGAAATCAACAGATAACACCATTGAAGAAATTGCTTCCCTTGTTGGATATAATGATTATAAATACTTTTCTCAAGTGTTTAAAAGTATCAGTGGAATGACTCCTATGCAATTTAAGAGTGAAAGAAATTACTATGTCAATTCATAAGATTAAGAGAAAGGACAGCATCGCTTTTACTTTGAAAAATATCTACAAAAAGATTCGCTCCTTTGTGTATGATAAACGATATTTTCTTAAACTAAGCCTTGTCTACATAGGGATCTCTCTTTCTCTCATTCTTATTTTATCGGTCATCTTCGAAAATGTGTATACTTCTATTAGTCGAAATTATATTTACGAACAAGAGAAATTAAAAAGTACTCAAATTGCTAATTCTATTGAAGAGTTGATGAAAGAATATGTGCTGATATCAGATAATCTTGCATCTAATGATATTATTCAACAATTCTTCAAAAAAAATAATGATGATATAAACAATGTTGCGGCACAAGAGGCAATTGAAGATTACTTTCTCTACAAGAAAGGGAAAGAGGAGATTCATCTTATCAACACAAGAGGGAATAGAACCCTTAGTACGGGGTACATTCCGAACATTTACCTCTATAATAATTGGGGAGTATTGTATGATTTGCAGCACTTAAATGAGAATAACATGTATTTTAGTTCTCTTTACAGAGGCCTCACAACAGAAAAGGTGTCTCTCTCTGTTGCAACGAAAGTGAAAGATAGCAATGGTAACATTCTTGGGTATGTTATTGTCGATATCTACCGCAATACTCTGCAAAACCTCTTTAGAAATCTCCTTACTTCTCGGTCAAGTATTAAGGTCACAAACAAAGATAATTTTGTTCGATTCAGCAATGAAGACACCTATGATGAAGGAACACTATATACACCAATAGAAGAATCTGATTATGTCTATACATTCACTACCCCTATACTTAATGGGTCTTTTAATCTCCACTATGAAGTACAAAACACCTTCCTTCTTCACATTAAATCAACATTCCAAACTCAGTTCTTCTATCTCATTGCCTTTAGTATTATCATCAGTATGATAACAGCTCTCATAATTTCATCAGGAATTCGGAAACCTATTAACACACTAATCGAAACAATGAAGATAGTGGGAAAAGGGAATTTAGATGCGCAAATAGTCCTTAACAAAAGAAGTGACCTTCATGAGCTACAAGAAGAGTTTAACAAATTAGTTAGACGGCTAAAAACATTACAAAATGAGAATATACAAAATGAGAAGCTTTTACACCTCTCTCAAATAGAATTTTTACAAGCCCAAATTAAACCCCATTTTCTCTATAACATGATGGCAACTATTAAAGGGATGATCTCTATTTGTCCACCTGAAGAGGTGAAGAACGCAATCCTTATTCTTACGAAGATCTTAAGAGAATCGTATGACTTCTCCGAAGAACTAAAACCATTAAAAGCACATCTTGCCCTCATTCAAAACTATGTTGATATGCATAACTATCGCTTTCCTGGTAGATTCTCCTTATCAGTTGATGTAACAGTAGATGCAGCATTAACAAGGATGCCACCACTGTTATTGCAGCCTATTATTGAGAATTCAATTATTCACGGATTTAAAGATAAAGAGAGCGATTGCAATATCTCAATAAGTGGGTACCTTAAAGGTGATTATCTGTATCTCACAATAAAAGATGATGGCATGGGAATGACAAAAGAAACCTTAGCAAAGATTAATGAGTATGCCACTTCAGAACACTCTCCTCATGTAGGTCTTACCAATGTATTTAAAAGAATCAGATACTTTTATGATGCCACGTGTTCAATTCACATAAAAAGCACTGAAAGTGAAGGTACTACAGCAACATGCACATTGCAGGCACTATAATGATATTAGTGAACACTTCAGTCTCTTTAATCTTCCACACTTTGCCTATAGAGTTACCCCAGTCTTCTTCATAGAAAGACTTCACCTTTACTCAGCTAACAACTTGGATATAGCTAATATTTTCATTTTCTTCAATAAAGATGAATACCCCAAACGACTCACTAAAAAACAATTCATATAATTTGTCACTATAATTATCTCACACGTCGTTAGTTCTATATTTATAGAACTCTTTCCTTCACTCACATCCTTTATCACTTGAATAGATTCATCATCATATAGCATACTGTAACTACCTTAATTATAGGGTGGGTTAGTTCTTGGGATTGAAGACTTTGGGAACTAACCCTTATTTATTTTTTAGAGAACTTCCTATAATTAAAAATTCCCCAACATATTCTTAAACTAAACTCTCCTTCATTAAGTGTCTACTTTGCCAACTCTAAACAACACTGCGTCAACTTCAATGCTTTTAAGAAAATTTTCTCTTCTAAGACAAAGTCCCTTTTCATTACTCATGTAATATCACTTTTAAATGAGGAGATGCTAATTTTCTAGACTTCTTTAGGTGCCTTTTTTCTCTATTATGCGTATATTAATCGCAGGAGATATTCATTATGAAACATATTGTAGTAATTGGTGGCGGAGTAGCTGGTAAAAAGGTTGTTTCTGATTTATTAAAAATAAAAGATATCAAAATTACATTAGTGGAGCCAAAAGATTACTTTGAAGTTCCTTATGCTCAACTAAGAGCTATGGTAGATGGGGGCGCATTCTCTTCTTCTACGCGAGCTCTTTATAGTACCCTCTTAAATGGTGTTACTCATATTAAAAAGAAAGCGTTAGGAGTAGAGAAAAATAAAGTTCTTCTTGAGGGGGATACATCTCTCTCGTTTGATTACCTCGTTATTGCAACAGGGGCATCTTTTCCAACAATGGAAATCATAAAAGGGATAGATGCGACAATAGAAAAGAGAAATGCATTAATCGAGAAAGAAGCTCAGAAAATAAAGAAGAGTAAATCTATATTAATTATTGGCGGTGGTTCTGTTGGAGTTGAACTTGCAGGTGAAATTGCATATGAATATCCAATGAAAACAATCACACTTGTTGAAGCTGGTAGTAGATTACTTGGTTCTTTAAGTGAATCTATGAGTAAAAGAGCCTCTTCAGTATTAGATGAAATGAAAGTTCATGTTGTAACAAATACTCGAGTACAAGAAAAAGAATTGGGTATATGGATCGACCAAAACAAAAAAAAATACAGAGCAGATCTTGTCTATAAAAGTGTTGGAATGCAACAGATGAGTGAATGGATAAAAACGAGTAGTGAAGTTGAACTCAATGATAAAGGGGCCATAAAAGTTGATTCATCCCTTCGGTCTGTAAAAAACCCTTCAATCTTTATACTCGGAGACGTTAACGATGTTCCTGAAATAAAAGTGGGAATGTTTGCAACGATGCAAGCAGTGAATACTGTTAAAAATATAAAAAAATTATTAGCAAACAGTAACGCATCACTTTCTACTTATTCACCTAAAAAACCTATGGGAATGGTCCCCATTGGGAAAAAGAAAGGGGCTGTACAGGTGCCTTTCATGCATCCACATTTCCTTATTGCAATCAAACAAAAAGATCTACTTGTGAAGATGAGCATGAAATAAGCACGCTGTTATACCATTAGTAGGGATAGCCTTATTATCATATGAGTCTATCACTACTAATGGTATCCCTTTTCTCTATGAATGAATTGCAACGTTCCCCTATCCATTAATTGTTTCCTCTTATACATATTGCCAATTTTTTCGTACAACAAATCGTAACTGAATATTCTCGTTGCTCCAATATAAACATTGCTCACCTCCACTATTCACTCTATAATAGGCTCATGCTTTCAACCTTAGAAAAACGATATACCGCAATCATCATCTCTATTACTACCCTCTTTCTCACTCTCCTTCTCCTTATTAATTTCATCGTCCTTAGATCACACTCAATTACCTCAGCAGAACAAACCTCACTGATGATTCTAGAGAACGTAAACCACCAAATAGATCACTTATTTTTCTCCATTGAATCAACACTTGATGCCCTTTCGATGCAAAAGAGTATTCAAGAAGTGCATGTAGATCAAATGAAAGACCAATTTATCTCGCATGTTCTTTCAAAGAAGACGATAGTGAGAGCTATCTATTTAGGAACAGTAGAAGGAAAGATGTATGAGTGGGGAATAGGTCCTGGTTTTGTTGAAAACACTCCAACATTTAGTGATGATTATGACCCTAGGGTGAGGCCATGGTATAAAAAAGCTCTTCAAGTAAATGGATACACCCTTACAGCCCCATACATGTTTGCCTCAACTGATGCAGTAGGTGTTACTGCCGTAAAACCTGTTTACAAAGGGAATACATTAGTTGGGGTTCTCGGCCTTGATTTAATCCTTAGTGGAGTAGAAGCACTTGTTGAATTAATAGAAGTTGAAAAAGAGGGAAAGCTTATCCTCCTCTCTCAAGATTACAGAGTATTAGCAAACCAATTTGAACCAGCATTAATCCTCACTGATACCCTCCCTGCATTTTCGTATCCCTCTATCCTTGAATCGGATCAAGTAACAACACAAGTCCTTTACGATGATACATATATGGTACAAAAGAGAGAAAATATCTCAACCGGATGGATTATAGTTCTTGGAATTCCCTATAATAATATTATCAAATTCTCAAATCAGAATATGAAGCTTATTATTTTTTATAACCTTCTTTTAATGATATTACTTGGTTCTATTGTAACACTCATTTCAACAAGGGTCCTTACTGACCCAATAAATGATATTATTGATGTCTTAAAGAAACAAGAAAATGGTGATATGAAAGCTCTCATAAAAGAGCAGAAAATTCCTGAATTCCAGATGATAGCCTCTACCTTTAATTCTGTTGTAAAAATTAAAGGGGAACAAGAGAAGGAGATGGAAAAGCAGGTAGAAAAAAGGACAAATGAGGTAATTAAACTCACAAGAGAGAATATGAGACTTCGCATTATTGAAGAGAAAGAGAGAATATACTCTAATCTTCACGATTCCCTTGGCGCTCGTCTTACTGGAATTAATATTTCAAACCAAGTAGCAAAAGTGGCATTACAGAGAAACGAAGATGAGAATGTCATTAAGATGTTGGAAAGAATTGATATAAACACAAGTAAAGCAATATTAGATTTAAAAGAGATTCTCCTTACAAAAGATAATGATATTGTTGAAATTGAAGATTTCAATAACTTTATAATAACCCATATTAAAGAGAGATTGGATTTAAAGATGGTAACCTATGTAGCAGATATTCCAATCGATGCAGTACTAGAGTTAGTAGAAACAGAAACATTAGTTACAATCATGAGAATTACTGAAGAATTAGTGACTAATACTCTCAAATATTCAGGTGCTAATAAAGTAGATATCGCTATGATGCTAAAAAATAAACATGTTATTTATTCATATAAGGATAATGGAAAAGGATTTGATACAAAAAAAGAGCTAAAAAAAGGGTTTGGCCTCCCTGGAATTCATCAGAGAGTAGAGCGCCTTGGGGGAAATATGAACATATACGCAAAACTTGGTAAAGGGGTAACACACACCATCATATTCCCCTTGGAGATACAGATATGATTAATATTGTAATTGTGGAAGATTCATTAGATGCAAGGGAAGGACTTCGTTATCTTCTCTCTTTAGATAATGAGATACACATTCTCAATACATTTGATAAAGCTGAAAAGCTCATTACAAACAAGCAACTGTTACACAAAACAGACGTCATTCTTATGGATATTGAACTTCTTGGAATGAATGGAATTGAAGCAACACGAATTATTAAAGCATCCTATCCTACTATCAACATCCTCATCCTTACCATATTTGAAGAGAAAGAGAAAATAGTACATGCAATCCAAGCAGGAGCAAGTGGATATGTATTAAAGAACTGTGACCCACGTGATTTAGTAAGCCAAATAAAGAGTGTTCATGTTGGAGGATCTCCCATCTCACCCAATGTGGCGCGCACCATACTTAATGAATTATATAGCCAAAAAGAGAACTCTAAAGCTCCAATAGATTACCATCTCACCAAAAGAGAAGTTGAGGTATGTAAAGCTATCATCGAAGGGCTCACATATCGTCAGATGGGTGAACAATTACATATGGCAAGCAGTACAGCCAAAAAACATATTCTTAATATATATAAGAAGTTAGAGGTTAATTCTAAAGTTACCTTTATGAAAAAAGTCCTTGAAGAGAACTTGATAGATTTTCTCTAATCTATACACCAAATGGTGTATAAAAACCTGTCATATAATGAAATAAACTTAAAAGAATAGCCCTTTGGCTACTATTGCTCTCATCTTTTGTGAACGATAATAATACTATATGTCAAATAAAAGGAGAGACAGTTATGAATGCTAAAAAGAAAGGACCTATGAATTGGTATTTTGGAACAAATCTATTATACAGAATACTCATTGGTCTTGTCCTCGGTGCTTTAGTTGGAATTATTTTTGGAGAAAAGATTGTATGGCTCAATCCATTAGGAAGCCTACTTGTTAATTTATTGAAAATGATAGTAATGCCAGTAATACTCGCAACCCTTGTTGTTGGAGCTGCAAGTATTAATCCAAAAACTTTAGGGAAAGTTGGTATTAAGATTCTTTTCTTCTATTTAGTATCATCTGCTTTCGCTGTAGTAGTTGGTCTATTAATGGGAAATCTCTTTAAACCCGGTATTAACCTTAATCTTGCTGGAGCGGCTGGAACTGCTGGTAAAGAATTAATCAAACCTAACTTTATTGATACTTTATTAAAAATAGTTCCGACAAACCCCTTTGGATCAATTGCAAGTGGTGATGTACTTCCTGTTATTCTCTTTGCAATTTTACTTGGTCTTGCTATTTCATATCTAAAACTAAGTAACGATGAAAGAATTAAAAAAAGTGCTCAAACTTTATTTGAAATTTTTGATGGATTAGCTGAAGCAATGTATCTCATCGTAAACGGTGTATTACAATATGCTCCTATTGGTGTCTTTGCATTGATTGCAGTTGTATTTGGTCGTCAAGGTGCTGCTGCTATTGGCCCACTTGGAACAGTAACTTTTGCAGCGTTCTTAGGCTATGCTCTCCATGTTGCCATTGTATATACTGGAATGCTCTTAATTTCAAAGTTAAGTCCAGTAAGATTCTATAAGGGTGCTAGAACCCCAATGATTACGGCATTTGTTACTCGTAGTAGTAGTGGAACACTTCCTGTAACCATGAAAGCTGTTGAAGAGAATTTGGGTGTTTCTAAAAAAATCTACTCATTCACACTTCCTCTCGGTGCTACCATTAACATGGACGGTACTGCAATTTATCAAGGAGTATGTGCACTCTTTATTGGTTTTGCAATTGGAATGCCTCTTTCACTTGGACAACAAATTACTGTTATCTTAACTGCAGTTCTTGCTTCTATTGGAACAGCTGGTGTTCCTGGAGCTGGTGCTATTATGTTGTTAATGGTTCTTGACTCTATTGGACTTCCCGTTGTAGCTGGCACTCCTGTAGCAGCTGCTTATGCTATGGTTCTCGGTATTGATGCAATTCTCGACATGGGTCGAACAGCTGTTAACGTAACTGGAGACATGGTTGGGACATGGATTGTCGCAAAAAGCGAAAAGATGGTTGATGAAACGAAACTCTAAAGACCACAATGAAAAAATCATTGTGATTGGTGGTGGTGTAGGTCCAGCTGCGGGTGTTGACCTACACCGTCTTATTATAGAACACACACCTCATGCTGTGCATGATCAAGATCACTTAAGGGTAATTCATCTTTCCTTTAGTGATCTTATTGCAGATAGAACTCAAGCTCTAAAAAATAGTACAACTGAAATTGTTGCACATAATATGGCCCGTCTTGTTGAGAGCATCCTTCCAACCTGCATATACTTTTCCTCATCTGCCGTAGTGGGAGTTCCGTGCAATACCTTTCATGCTAAGCCCATATTTGATCAATTTGTAGCAAAGTTAGCACCCCACTGTGATGTAATCACTATCA
Source organism: uncultured Spirochaetaceae bacterium (assembly GCA_964481535.1). Lineage (GTDB taxonomy): Bacteria > Spirochaetota > Spirochaetia > Sphaerochaetales > Sphaerochaetaceae > SABI01. The sequence continues at coordinate 10,974 of CAYZUR010000012.1, forward strand.
TAAATATGATAGAGCAGACAACTAAATATATATCCTCTATTATTCCATCATCTGCATATATTGGCATAATGAGTACTACTGGGACACGCAATTCTCGACTTTATGATAATCCTCTCACTAATACAGGCTTTAAACCAATCCATTGTGATGACCAAATGGCTATACATTCATCTATTTATGATACACAGTGGGGAATAAAAGCAGTTAATGGATCGAGTATTCAAAGTAAAGAGATTCTTTATAATGGATTAGAAGAGTTATATCAAAAAGGGGCAAAAGCAATCCTCTTAGCATGTACTGAAATACCATTAGTTGTTAAAGAACCTCATTATAATGGAATCCCATTAGTGAACCCTGTTGTCCTTCTTGCAAAAGCGATGATAAAGGAAGCAACATGTAGAGAATCTTTTTCCTAAGCAATATTGATTAAATCTATTTTACTTTCTTGAATGTTTATCTTAAAAAGCACACCATTTATTCAAATCACTTCACATAAAACCTATACTGCAGTAGGATAGTTCATTGTTGACAGATAGAGAGTATATTGTCAGCTATGTATGGAGGTAACATATGAACTATACCATAGTAATTGCAGGAGCTGGAGTATTTGGAACAGCCCTTGCACAAAGGATTTCATGGAATAACAACAATCACATTACAATGTATTCAATAGAAGATGAGGTAGTTGAAGATATCAACAAGAACCATCAAAATAGTAAATATTTTCCAGGCAGACACCTACATAATGAGATAACTGCTACAGGTGATATCTCATGTGCATATAAGGCAGATGTAATATTTCTTGCTATCCCCTCTTCTCAAATTGAAATCTACACACATGCTATATTCCCATATACTCAAACTACCGCGTTAATCGTAAATTTATCAAAAGGGTTTAGTGATGATGGAACTTTTTTAACAAGTTCTATCCCCTTTACCCGTCTTATTTCACTCAAAGGTCCTACCTTTGCAGTTGAATTGATGAATGGAGTTCCCTCAGCTATGACAGTTGGAGGCGAGCACCATCTCTATGATGAAATAAAAAACGTGTTTAGAGAGACTGGAATCACCCTCGATTATACTCCAGATATGAATGGTGTTGAATTAATGAGTGTATTAAAAAATATGTATGCAATTGCTATTGGGATTGTAAGTGGTCGCTATGGGTCTGCAAATGTCGATTTCCTTATCCTTACTCGAGCAGTAAATGAGATGAGGGACTTAGTTCAACTCTATGGGTGTAGCAGTGAAACAATCTTCACATATAGTGGAATTGGAGATCTCGGCCTCACAAGCTTAACTGATTTATCGCGAAATAGAACTCTTGGTCTCTTAATAGGAAAAGGGTTCTCAAATGACCCTAAAAGTACAACAGTAATTGAAGGATTACGAACTATTAAACTCATCGGGGAGTTGGTAAAAGAGAAACATCTTGAAAACAGATTTCTTCTCTTAGATTCTCTATATAAGCTCGTATATGGAGAGTATTCTTTAAACGACTACATCGTCGCAGTAGTATCATGAAAACATAGAAATTTTTCCATTTTTGCGCTATCATAGATGGTAGGAGCTTAATGTATGAATAAAGAAGAAATGAAAAGATTACTACAAGTTGCAACAGGCAAAGCACCTGCAGATATTGTCTTTAAAGAGGCAACTATTGTTGATGTTTTTAATAAAGAATTATTTGTTAGTGACCTCTATATAAAAGATGGCCGTATCGCAGGGTTTGGAGGAGATCATTATCCGTCTCCCCTAAAAAGCATCGACTGTAAGGGGTCTTACATTGTTCCTGGATTAATTGATGCTCATGTTCACATAGAATCATCTCACTGCTCACCTTCTGCCTTTTGTGATGCTATAGTCCCTTTTGGCACAACTACAATTGTTGCAGATCCTCATGAAATATGTAATGTAAGTGGAATAGCTGGACTCGATTACATGTTAGAAGCAACTAAAGATGTTCCACTGCAAGCGTTCTTTATGGTTCCATCCTGTGTTCCAGCAACTGATCAAGAACACTCAGGGGCTGTAATGGACGCAGAGAGTATTGCATCTCGTATTAACCATGAAAGGGTACTAGGACTTGGAGAGATGATGAATTTTCCAGGAGTTATTCATGGCGATGATGGTGTATTAGATAAACTCATGGTGGCCAAAAATGCCAAAAAGGTAGTAGATGGACACTCACCTGGAATTTTCAATGGAGATCTTGATGCCTATAGTGCAAGTGGGATTTTAACAGACCACGAGTGTGAATCCCCTATTGAGTTATCTGATAGAATTAGACGAGGAATGTATGTAATGTTACGTCAGGGTTCTGCCTGTGAAAATGTCTTGCCACTGTTACAAGGTGTCTCTAAAAAAAATATGGAATATTGTTTATTTTGTACAGATGATAAACAACCACAAAGCATCTTGAAAGAGGGGCACATCAACTACAATGTAAACCTTGCTATTAAGGCAGGATTTAATCCAATAGATGCAATTACTATCGCAACCATTAATGCTGCAAACTGTTACAATCTTAATGATAGGGGCGCAATTGCTCCAGGTCGACGTGCTGATTTTTTCATCACTGATTCTATCTCCCAGATTCATCCAAAAGATGTCTATATTAGTGGAGAATTAGTAGCAAAAGATGGAAAGATGATCACAAAAAGTGTTGCTATTACTCCAAAAGGGGTCAGTGGTGAGATGAATGTGAAGGATTTTAGTCTCTCTAGTCTCACCCTATCCCTTACATCGAATTTTGTACGAATCATTGATATAGTCCCAGGTGGTGTATACACACGGCAAGGGCAAGAGGTCGTAACTGTAGAAGAAGGAATATGGGTTCATAACATAGATCAAGATATTTTAAAACTTGCTGTCATAGAACGACACCACGGAACCGGTTATATAGGGAAAGCCCTCGTCAGAGGATATGGTTTAACTCATGGAGCTGTTGGGACAACAATTGCTCATGACTCACACAACATTATAGTCATTGGTAATAATGATGAAGATATGTATGAAGTAGTCAACTCCCTTATCGAGATGGGGGGAGGAATATCCATGGCAAAAGAGGGGAAAATTATAGGGTCTCTTGCCCATCCCATTGCTGGTCTTATGAGTGATAAAAGTTTAGTAACCGTTCATAAAAAATTAGTAAAACTCCATACCATAGCATCAAAGGAATTAGAGGTAAGAAGTACCATTGATCCTTTCATGACTCTCTCTTTTATGGCTCTTCCTGTCATCCCAGAGTTGAAGTTAACTGATATGGGCCTTTTTGATGTTACGACTTTCTCTTTTGTAAGTGTAGAAGTTGAGAAGTAATCCATTACGACTGCATAATACTTAAGATTACATCATCTGTCTCTGCCATCCCTTCTCGCCCTAGTCTCTCTAGGGCTTTGAGGGTCTCTTCAATGCCTGACTTAAGAATCCCACTGTTATCTTCTAGGGCAATTGATTGCATGGCGAGTTTGTGGGCTACAATAGCTGCATCAACAGATGAGACTATTTTTAACGCACAGCCTGTTTTCGCCCCATCGCAGATAATTCCACTCACATTCCCTATGATATTCTTAAGCGTATCTTCAATTTGTTGATGGGTTCCTCCACTTAAATAGGTGTATGCAACAGCTGTACCACAGGCAGCGCTTACAGCTCCACAAAATGCTGATAATCTTCCAATTCCAGCTTTTATTCTAATTGCAATGAGGTTACTAAGTACGAGAGCTCTAATGAGTTCTTCTTCTGTTTTTTTTGTCTGTTTAGCAAAGATTACTATAGGAAGGGATGCGGTGATCCCTTGGTTCCCACTTCCACTGTTTGTGACAACAGAGAGTACACACCCATTCATCCTTGCTTCACTTGCACTGCCCGCATATGCTTTCCCTAGCTGATAGGGGTCTCCATGGGCCATTTGTTGGAGTGATTTTCCAATTCCAATACCGTAAGTACTTTTAAATCCCTCTTCAGCTATAGCAAGGTTGTACTCTATTTGGCGTAAAATTATTGGTTTCACTTGAGATATTTCTACACTCTGAGTAAATAACAAGACACTTTCCATATCGAGAAGTTTGTAGGCAGAGAGGGGGATTTCTTTTATTAACTGGGCACTTGTTTTTTTACTATCGAGAATCTTTCCATTGTGTTCAATTCGGATAATATTCGTATGTGTTCCCTTTATTTCAACTTCAACATATTCAGATTCATGTTCTAGT
>CAYZUR010000013.1:0-6419 GCA_964481535.1 uncultured Spirochaetaceae bacterium
AACAGTAACTTCATCTTCATAGATAAGAGTCTGGTCTTCTTCCCACCCTACTGCCCAAGGAGGATCTTTTATTACTTTGGTCACAGATGTTATAACATCGTAAGTCACGAAGTTGTGAACGATAAAAGGTCTTGAAGCCCACAACCTATACGGATTATTAATTGAGGAGGCAAACCACAATCTATTACTACAGTACGCCACACATCCAGGGTAATTCCCTTCGCTCTGAAACATCCCTGCATACTTTGAATCTGTAGTTGGAACTAGCGTTGACAGCATAAAAGTCCCACCAAGATATGTTAATTGTTTTGGAGGATGATTTCTGTGAGCTAAGAACAAGGTTTGATAATCTTGGGTAAATTGGATCTCTGAGAGTTCATTTGCTAAATAAGGTAAATCGAATCCATCAGAAGATAACCCCTCTACCAAAACAGGATATATTGTTCCATCATTACTTCTAATTATAATGTATCCTGCACTTAACTCTATGATAAAAGAGAGATCCACACTAATAGTGAAAGGAATAATCCTACACATACCAGAAAGAGTTGCTAACACATCAGTCCCAGGTCTTCTAGTAACTCCACCTTGTATCATTGTGAGGAAATTCTCTATTAAGGATGCACCAGTATGATGTACGTTTAAATCAAAACGTCCGCCAAGCTTTGGAGAGACCTCTCCTGATGTAAAGTTGTTTACTAATACTTCACCCATATTTAAGCCTCTCTACTATTGTTATGACATTCTGCTGAAATCAAACTATTTAAAGCCCACGTATACTTCTGGAATATCACTTTCTCTAATCTTCCATCAGGAACAAGCATAGGTGCAATTTGATACGCTAAAGCCATCGCTATGAGTTCATAGAAATCTATAGGTATTCCAGTTTCAGGGAGATCTTCCATAACTCCATATACAACTGGGTCCTCTTCATCGCAGTACATTTTCCCTCCAAGAATTTCGTAGGGGAAATCACTAAATGCGTAGACAATTTTCAACAATCCTGCAGGGAGTTCATACTCATAAGAAAACCCCATATAATTGCCACTATCGTACGTGACTACAAGGTCATTAATCTTAACAATAAGAAATGACCAATCAAACTCTCTCATAGCCCGAACTGTTGCAAGCTGTTTATATCTCTTACAAAGTCTCACTTCTTTAGAAGGAGTAACACTATCAAGGTCACTTTGAGTAATCTCTTTATCGAATATTGAAAGAGTAATATTGAACAGTTCTAATTCGGTCATGAATCACTCCTACTAATATGGGGGGATTGCTCCCCCCTTCAGTTATTTAGTTGGTTTCTTTTTTGGTTCTTCTGTTTCGGCCTTATGAACAAGCTCTAACAGTTTAAAATCCCCAACTACCTCTTTACTTAGTTTCACGACCTGCCCTTTTTTAAGGTACAGACCGTTGAAATAGCAATCTCTTTTTGCTCTGTATTCTTCCATTTATAAAGGCCTCACTACCCCTGTAATAGAGCCACCTGTAAAGGTAGCAGCTACAGCATTCACCAAGCTCACACGTACAAATTGTTTGCACTGATCTGGTAAAGCAGCTTTGTAGAGAACAGCACCTTTTGTCAAACCCGCAAGAGCGAATGTTTGACCTAATGCTACTACTACCCATTCAGTAGAACCATCCTCACTGGTCTCCACCTTGACTTGCAAGGTAGGAACTCCAGCACTTGTTGCACCTTCTGGTAAGTAGATCTCTAAGACTTCATTGGTCTCAACCATCTGATTCTTAGCATCAAAATCAATGACACTACCAACTTTAGTTGCCCCTGAACCTACTTGGGTAAGAGGCATTATAATTGGATCAAACGCTGCACGTTTTGTTTCAATAATCACGTCTTTCCTCCTTACAATATTCGAGACTCGCCATTAAGCATTGAGTCACATCGTCTAATTGCGAACGAATCGAACAACACGTCCCCAATTGCGTTCTTTGGAATCGTATCCACGTATCGCATTGGACTAACACGTTTGTTAAATGCTTTACGCATGTTTGCAATAGTGTAGTTGTTTGCATACATCTTCATTCCTCTTTGGAAATCAACAGGCACAGAAGAAAAAGCATCATAGATCGCATCTTCAAGCTTTGCCATATTAGCAACATAAGCTGCTGGATCGTTATCGATATTGGCAATACGAATAACGCTCTTTCTGTTTGCAATCCCAAGTCCTGCAATACAAGAGAATTTACTCTTAGCAACTTCGATGATTCTTCCATCTGGTTGAGTCTCTGGCTGGTATCCATAAGGAGTGAACTCTAACCCATTGTTTGTCTTGTTGCCTGGGTACATCAAGTGTGCCCCTTCTTCAACGTTCCAATACACCAATAGAATGGAACTCATCCCATTAGCATTACTCCCACCTGCATCAATAGTGATAAATGGTAATTCCTCATCAGTCGTTTTTGAGATTCCATCTACATCTGTTAATTCAGTAAAGCGAGGAAGAAATCCGAGGAACTTGCGAGGATCTTGGTTTCTGTTTCCATACACCAAGGCTTCTTCAAGATCTAATCCGATTCCACGTAAGTGTCTCTTGTCGTCTCTCCAACGGAGTTCTTTGCTGTTTGGAGCAAGGTCCATGATCTTCTTGAGAGATGTAGACCAACCCTCTATCATACCAAGCTCTTCAACGTACTGTTCCATTGAACCTTTATTTGGTTTAGCACCTTCGTCTACACCAACCCAAGTACCACGAGGAGGAGCATTCTCTCTTCCACCAATGTCTCTCAACATATCGGAAGTCGCTTTCCATGGTGCATCATTCCACATAGTAAGAGCTATGGAAGCTTCATCTACTACTGGAACCAAGTCCCCCTTATGTGTCGCTGCTGCAACATCTGCAAAAGTCATGTAATTAGGCATTTCTTATCTCCTAGTCTGGATAATGGACAGGAACATTTGGATTTCTCCCTGTTCCTCCACTACTCTGGTTGCTTCCTACAGACCCATCTTCTTTGATTGATTCCCCAATACGAGAGAGCAGTTCAGCAACAGCAGGATTGATACTCGCACCTGTTTTATCTAACGCCTTAGCTAACTCGCTTTCAGGTTTTACGAGTGACACATAAGCTCTTGTCATAGACTTTCGCTTTGAATCGTATTCATCACCCCAATTCTTCTTTAATTGAGCCTCACACCAGTCCTTCCCTGTTTCGAGTAGTTGTGTAGTGGATTTGTTCTGTGATTCTGTTAAAGAATCAAAGACCTTCTCTGCAACATCTTTAGGAACATTGGAACCTTGGAGGATCTCTTTCAAAGAATCTGAAATGACCCCAAATGGGTCTGCATCTGCATCCAGTTTCTTTACGAATTCTTCGTAAACTATTGGTTCATTTCCCTTCGCTTCTTCACCAGGTTCTTTACTTCCCTCTTCTTTTCCCTTTAGTGTTGCTTTGATGTAATCCCCAATTGTGGGACTATCCATAAGACGTTTCAACACCTCTGGGTCTTTCTTTAGGTCGCTTGGAACTTGTGCCAACCACGCAGGCTCGGTAGAACCTTTTTCACTCTTCTGAGTGTCTGTACCGCCACTTTGGTTTTCCTCAGGTAACGTGTTTTCTCCACCTTTCCCATCAGCCCCACCTGCCAGTGTTACATCAGGTTCTGTAAGTGTAGAATCACTCCCATTGTTTAAATCCATCGTTATCTCCTTTACCGATTGTCAATCGGGGTTTTCCATTCATGTGTGAGCATCCATCTCAGGAGCTCTACGAGGGACTCTTCATCGAGTAGCCCTAAATCCTCTAGCTTTCTCACACCGAAGTTGTGGAGCTCTACTGAACCTTCACTACAAGTGATTTGGTCAAAAACACCACACTCTCGAACTGTTCGAGCAAGCTCATACAATCCTTCTTCTGTGCGATACACGTTCCCTAGTGCTCTTCTCTTTTCAAGGATCTCTCTATCTATTTCTTGTTGTGTATTAATCATTACTTTCTCCCCACTTGGCCTTGAGCCATCTGCTGAGGAACTGTTCCTTGTGAAGAAGACATCTTATTAACAGCATCAGCTTGCATTTGCTGTTGTTCTAGTTCAGCTTGCTTTTGGAGCATCTCTTGCTGTTTCTGTTTTATTTTTTTGACTTCAGCCTTTTCTCGAATAATCTTCTGAGGCATACCATTACCACTAATGGCCTGTCTCATGAGTTCATCGAAATCTACATTTACTTGGGAGTCTGGATTGAGTTGCATGACAGCAGCCATCGCTTGCATTCCTTGAGTTATTCCAGTTGTTTGGTGATAAGCTTTCATGTTTTGAGCAAGAGGACCATCGAGTTCAACCCTTACTTCACCATTTACAGACTTCTTCTTAAGTTCGACTGGTAGTGGAGGAAGAACGCCACCCTTGAGAAGGATGTTGAATGTTCTTAACACAAGAGGAGTAATCTTCTCTTCTTGCATGTTCCCTATAATTGAGGACAACAAGACAAGGCCCTCACCTTTAATCTCTCTTACTTCAGTGGCAGTTCTTTGTTGGTCTTGCCTCATGAGGATATTAAAGAGATCAGAATAGAGAGCCTGTTGTAGTACTCTTGATTGGTTCTGTATTTCAGTTGCTAGGTGATTAAGATCTAGTGTTGTTGGGAATAATTGAGGAGCTCCAACCTGTGCAATATTTGCATAGTTCCTTGCCCCAGGGTTAAGATTTAATCTTCCTTTCATTATTTCAGGAGCAAAGACAGGAGGATCTACATACTTATCAATTGCAGTAGAATACTGGAGAGCCATTTTATCGAGTTTCTTAATCTCATCGATGAGTTCAATAACAGGACAAGAACCATAAGGACTTGTTCCATTTAGAGACCATCTGTGAACAGCTATAGGGAACTCATCAAATCCACTCTCTTTAAATACTTCATCCCCTACAAAGCTATAATGAATTGAAGCATATTCTTTCTCAGTTGAGATAATAGCTTCACCTTTCTTTGTGGCATCTTCTCTTGGATAGATTGCATGTAGAAACTTGATAATTTGGTGACCTGCACCGTTCCTTACCATTCTCAAGACTTCTTTAGGGAGATCATCGCCCCACCGTTGATAGGCTATTTTTATAGGGATCTCATAGACTCTATAGAATGTGTTTACGTTGCGATACTCATCTTCACTTATGTAGAACTCTTCAGGATTAATGGTGTCGTAGTTAATACGTTCATTATCAATATCATCCTTAATGAATTCAGCACTCGTTCCTTGGACAAAAGAATCCATCGTAGCTAAGTGTGTGGAAGGATAGAAACCGTTTTGATTAAATGTATTTAATATTGTGGAAACAGTAATTTCGATGTAATCGTTAGCACCATACACATCATCACTAGGAGTATTATCCTTAGCTTTAACAGTCATGTCAAACCATCGAATATTCTGACTGATCAGATAACCCATGATACCATTAACAGCTGTTCTCACAGCCTCGGAGGGGACATTGGTGAACATCTTCCTATCAGGTATCTTACTTTCACCGATGTTAAATACTTTGGTTCTATGCTTAACAAGAGAACAAGCTTCCCAACGTACACCCTCAGTTCTCCCTCGAATGAGTTTCATCTCACCAAGATTAACTAAGAGGGATTCTTTTAAATCTTTTAATCGTTTGTTTTGTTCCACGACTCAATTCAAACATAAAGAAGTCTCTAACGTGGTTCATTTAGCACCGTTAGTAATTAAGTGTTTTTTTAATAGTTTTTTAGTATACTAATTCCTTGTTTCCAGAATTAAAAGGCATTATGATAAGATAGTCTTGGAGGGATAAATGTTCAAATTCAAAAATATTTTCTTGTTGTTAGTTGTGTTATTTTGCTCTTCTGTACTTTTTGCTTCAGAGTATGACATTAAGAAGAATAATGATGGAACATGTGTGATTACGAAATATAATGGTAATGCACGATTCTTAGAAATTCTAGCTACAATAAATGGATATAAAGTTATTTCTATTGGAAATGCGACATTTTGGGGTTGTGAATCTTTAGAGAGCATTACGATACCTGAGAGTGTTACATCGATTGGAGATGCGGCCTTTTGGAATTGTGAATCTTTAGAGAGCATTAATGTTGATGAAGATAACCTTACCTATGCTCAAATTCAGGGAGTACTCTTCAATAAAACAGAAAAAAGTATACACTCATATCCTGCTGGTAAAAAGAACACAACTTATTTTATCCCAGATGGGATAGTCCATATAGGGGATTCAGCATTTTCAGATTGTAGTTCTCTAAAGAGCATTACAATCCCTATGAGTGTTACATCAATTGGAGATGAGGCCTTTTATTATTGTGAGTCTCTAGAAAGTATCACCATACCCAAAAGTGTTACATCAATTGGTAAGGGGATATTTAAGGGTTGTAAATCTCTAGAAAATATCAAAGTTGATGAAAATAACCCAGTCTATTCTCAAGTTCAGG
>CAYZUR010000013.1:6519-14427 GCA_964481535.1 uncultured Spirochaetaceae bacterium
GAAGGTGTCACATATATTGGAGATTGGGCATTTGATGGTTGTAGTTCTCTAGAAAGTATTACAATCCCTATGAGTGTTACATCGATTGGAGATGGGGCCTTTTCTTATTGTGATTCTCTAGAAAGTATTAATATACCTGAAGGTGTCACATATATTGGAGATTGGGCATTTGATGGTTGTAGTTCTCTAGAAAGTATTACAATCCCTATGAGTGTTACATCGATTGGAGATGGGGCCTTTTCTTATTGTGATAATCTTATAGAAATTAAAGCACAAGAAGGTAGTTATGCTTACAAATATCTCCTAAATTCAGAATACTCTCACCTTTTAGATTATGTTCCTTCATGGTTGTAATTAGAAATACAAAGCAATTTTTTCAATTACTATAGTGCAATACTCTAGGTTTCTAATTTTTCCATCAATAAAGATTTTTCATTTTGCCCTATTATCATGTTACACTAAGACTTGGTTTTGGACAGTATAGATAGGATATACCATTGGTATCCATAGAATAGTGAACATCAATAGAACATTAAAACGGTGTGTATTCCTCTTCTACTTTTCCTCCATACAGTCTTGCTTCAAGGAGCTCTTGAGCAGTCTCCATTGAGGGGAATGAGAGGAATGGTAGTACCTGATCATCTGTAATCTTACTGAGTGCATCGAGAGCATCATCATGAGAAGCATATGGATACGCTAGGTATTCATTGAGAATGAATTCATCCATCACGTTTACAGTGTTACCTTCCCAGTTCTTACGCCAAATCACTTCAGGCATATAGAATCTTCCTTGCCTAAACAAAGGTTCAAGAGCTTCTATCCTGAGTCCTTTAGCAGAAGTAGCTTTTACCCTATAGAGAGAGAACCTGTAGTTCCTGTAAGTCATCTGCTCCTCGATGTGGGATACATCAGCTTGCATTCCCACTTCTTCATAGAAAACACCTAGATTAGGCCTATACTTTTGGTGGAGAGAGAACAGAGCATTAGTTCTACTAGTAAGAGAGAGTTTGTCACGAATCATATCGATAACATAGTAATTTCGGTCAGCACCGAGTCCTATCACCCACATAGTAGTGTAGTCTGATTTCTTCTTTTGCTTATCAGCAGGATCTATGAGAATAAGCCTATTGAGGTTCTCCCAGATAAGAGGGTTCCAAGGTTTAATCCACTCTCTTCTGAATCCCATATTACTCGATTGTCGTGGGTCACATAACATCTGTGATGCATATACCCAGCTACCTAAAGATGCTTTCTTTTGTGCTAATACATCTTTCTCGAGTAGAACAGGAACTCCTAACTCATCAATACATGGATACACACGAGGGATTGCAGTACCTGATTTAATTATTTCAGAGTATGTATCAGCATAGTGATATCGAGTACCTATGATTCTTATCCTTACTGGATTCCCTGGGGAACTCGCTCCTGTGTTCAAACTCATCTGAAATGCTGTAGTAGTTTTCTCTATCATCTCAGCAGAGCTCACAGAATCGATAGTAACAACGTCATCATAGATTAGGATTGTATAGTGGCCACCAGTCTTTTGACCTGTCACGAGTCCTGATGCAGTAAGGGTGTCTTCTTTGGCTCGATTCTTTCTCTTCACTCGAATAGAATCAGTAGTCCAGGGAATACGTTGCCTCTTTCCCTCTTCATCAATGTATGTACCTTTTAAAGGATCTTCCCAAAATATCTCAGGGAATAAATTCTTTAGCTTCCAGTTGGTCTCTAGTTCTGTTTTAACCTGACCCACAAATGACTTTGCTAGTGTTTGGTTGAAAGAGTATATACAAATTCTCTCTTCAGGGTTCTTGAGTATGTCTTGGATAGTTAAGAAAAAGGTTATAATTGTTGACTTGTAGTGCTCTCTAGCCCAAATATCAACATAACCATTAGGGTTAGCTTGTACTTCTTTGCATCTGTCAAAGAGCCAATCTCTATTAATATCCTGTCGGTCTAATAGATAATATGCTAGGAAAAAGAGATCCTTTTTTGCAAGTTCTCTCATCCATAATTGCAACATAGTGTCGTCACTAGATGAGTATTGATCAAAGATTCTTTGAGTAGCAATTAAATAAGTCTCTCTATCACTGATCACTTTTACCGTCTCTTATAGCTAGAAGTTTTTTATTTACTTCTCTTACCTCATCTATCATTCTCTGTGAGAACTTATGCTGGATATCAACCTCACCAGATACATCTAATCGCTCTGCTATGCCTAAGGCATCCCTTTTGGTCTTCACAGCTAGTTCAGCAAGACCTTTGAGTCCATTTACATTAATATCACTAAGTTCGATTACAGCGAGTTTGCGAAGAACTAACTCCATAACAGAGTCTGCAAGGTGTATGTGTTCTCTTGCAGCACGAAGTTGTTCACTCTCCATCTCTACAAGTTTTTTGCCACCAATATGATTGTCGTAGGCCTCAGCTCTTGTAGTCCAATTATACTTAATAGACCACTTTGCTAACTGCCTTTTATAGGAGTCTTTTTTGCTGTACTTTTGCTGTACTTTTACTGTACTTCTTTCTACACCCATATCACGGTATCTGCAAAACCATTCATACGCTAACTTAGTCTCTGATTGTAATTGTTCCCACTCTTTCATGCCCTATCGTTGCATAATTAACAATAAGAGTGGGTAGATTAAGAACGGTTAACAAATAGGGATATCAAAGGTTGTTATAGCATCTTTATGAGTAGCACCAGATTCTATTAGAGCTTCCAATCTTTTCCTCGATATCCCATACGCTCTTGCACAGGCAGAAAAAGAATTGTACCTAAAACACGTAGTAGCAGTATAAGCACACACAGGCTCTCCAATACGTACTTGAGTCTTCTTACTCACTTCATAAGGAGATAAGTCTAAACAATACCCCCTGTACATTTTCCCATTCTCTAAAAGAGCTTTCATTTTTGTGTAGGAGATTTTGAGATACTCCAATGCATCTTTTTGTGTATCAAACTCTTTTACTGTTTCACCTTTCTTCTGCATTATTATTTTCATTAATACCTCTTCCCGTTGAGTTTCTCTTTCGCTTCTTTAAAAGAATCCTCCACAGCTTTTATAAAAAAATCTGCATCCCTACTATTACCGAAGAAAATATTGGAGTGATCAACTTTTGCGCGTAGTTTTATCCATGCAAGATGTTCTATTGTCATTTCTTTCATCTCAAACTCCTTTCCTTCGATAGCCTTCTCCAGACATCTTATTTATTAGCATCCCACTTTCCCCACTTGCAGATAATTTGTTCAGCACCGAGCTTACGCCTGAACGATTCGTCAAACTTTCCTTCAAACTCTAAAGGAGTGAGATTGCCTGCGAGGATTGTTTTACGATTCTCGGCATCTCGAATGTCAATAATCTCGTAGAGGATTTGTGCTTCGTGCTCTGTCCATGAAGAACGGCCAACCTCATCAATTCCAAGAACTGGAACACTAGAATACTTCTCGATTACTTGCCCTTCTGTTAACAAATCTTTACGTCCTAGATAGCTTTCATGAATATCCCTGTAGATTTTACGCTCAACGACATACAACGATTCTCTACCTGTGCTGATAATCCCTCTGAGCATTGCAGCAAGGAGGTGTGTTTTCCCTAATCCTGTTGACCCCAATAGCACAATTGAGTGGATTTCGTTGCGAACGAATGACACGCTTTTATCACGAGCATAAACTTTGTCTTTAGCAAGCTCAGGAGATAGGTCAGTAACAGAAAAACCTCGAAGTGTACATGTCGAAAACTTTTGAGGAATCCCCGAATCTTTTAATTTCTGATAATTTACGCTTTCAGTAAACTGTTGCATTATAGAAGTATGGGACTCTTCGTTCCTACATTCTGGACACCCCAATAATGGCAACAGAGTTTCTGACCCGTCTGGATGGTGTTGAATGAGCTGATTGTTTACATACTGCCCGTGCTGTTCACATGTAAAAGTAAACGTTTCGGCCAATTCATAGTCTTTGTGAGTATTAAAAAAGTCTCTGTAAAATTCATCCTTGCTTGGCATTTTTAGCTTCCTCCTCTGCGAAGTATTTGTCCCATCGATCAGTATTTCCTAGGTTGCGTTGAGACGGCTTGTTTGGTGGAGAAGGACTAGCTCGGCCCTGGTTTCTTCTGTTTTTCTCCCAAGTAATTACTGCATCTTGCCACTTTTTCATTTTATTCTTTCCAATCATCCACCCTTTAGAATTATAGAATGCTACGAACTCTTCAGGATCTATTCCGTTTTTACGTTCCGTGCAATATTCTTTAACTTGGTCTATAGAAGGGGGAATAAATACTACACGTTTCGATGTCGGTTTATCACTCTCCCCCTTAGGGGGAATAGACTCTTTAGAGTCTAAGGGGGTTATCTTATATTCTTCTGTACTGTTCTGTACTGTACTGTTCTGTACTGTATTAGTATTACCTTCGTTATTCGTTGGTAATACGGTCGTATTACGGTCGTAATTCGAGTCTTTTTTAGTAGCCACTTTTTTACTTTTTTTGGTCTTTTTTGGAGAGTTCCATCGAACTTCAATTGATTGTTTTGCCTTGTCAGATATCTCTTTTTTAACAGCTAATTCTTTGAGAATTCTCTCACTATAAAATTCATTACCTTCCACAATAAAGAGCTCACTTTCATTAACAATCTTCTCTACTAAATCATGTTCAACATGAAAAGTGAAAGCGAGATCTTCTATATCATCTAGATTAAGAATGCCATTTTCTTTGTATAGAACTTCAACGAGACCCCAATATATCCCCACACCTTCCATACCGTGTTGACGGATTAATCGCTGCATGAGCCTGTCGCTTACAGCATCTACATCGTGACGGAACCAATATGTGTTATCAGCCATTATTGTTCCTCCCTCACTCTTATCTTCACGTATTCAGAAACACCAGGTTTAGTCTGAATTCCAAAACATCCTTTACGAAGCCTCACTTGCCTCATAATGGTTGAATCCATGGGGCAAGCAGTTGATCCGTTCACACGCAATCTGGTGTAGACCTCATTCTTTATTTGATAACCAAGCCTCTTTTCGCCAACAGGCCATGATTCCAACACATCTAACAAGGCTCTTACTGTTGAATAACTCATATGCACTTTCCCTTTCTGATTAATCTAATCTCAGAGTTGTAGGTCTTTAGTAGTGAGGTGTAATCCTTTTTCTCTGAAGAATTCGCAGATAAGACAGCATTTACTCTATCCGCTCCTATGAGTCTCTTGAGAGCCTCTGAGAACTCTCTCTCAGAGACTTTCTCGAAACGATTACAACTAACACATTGTGGCCAAACATTATCTTCTAAGACTTCTGTGGCTCTGTTTGCTCTAGAAACCATATGGCCTCCATCACACTCATTCCACTTCATCACTCGACCACACGTTACACATTTCACATACCCCGATTCATTAGCTTCTTGTAAACGTCTACGCTTACAGAAAGCAGTTATTGCTTTAGTTCGATCACTCATACCCAGCTCTTAAAAGGGGATGTCGTCTGTAAATGCTTCGGGTCCAGCAGCATACTGACCTCGAGTGTTTCCTGGAGGATCAAAACCATTAGATCCATCTTGGAATCCATTACCATTGAATTGTCCTTGAGGAGGTGCTTGATAGTTATTTTGCTGTCCTTGATATGAGGACTGTGGTGCTTGGGACTTGTTTTGGTACCCATTGTTTCCAGAGTTTTGAAGCGAGGGGGAAACAGGTTTCTTCTCTTGAGAGCCTCCCACAAGTTGAACTTTCTCGGCGTTAATAAGAATCCTGCTCCTTGTGTTTCCGTCTTGTTCCCACCTCTGTTGCTGTAGTGATCCAGATACAAAAACCTGTTGGCTTTTAACTAAATATTTCTCTAGAGCTTGTGCATATTTTCCCCACAACTGAATATCAAAAAAGGAAACTTCTTCTCCTTTTTCTGTCTTCTTGTTTACAGCTATCGAAAAACGAGCCAAAGCTGTTCCATTAATATCTTTCATCTCAACATCTCGAGTGAGATGTCCTGCTATCGCTAAATTATTTATATCGTTTGCCATTATTTTAATTCCTTATATGTGAGACTCCAAATCTCAGCTTTTTGACCTGTTGAAAGAACATTGAGTCTATTTTTATCAACCTCTGTAACAACGGCATTTGGAATCATTTGCTTTAAAGCATCAATTGCTTCCTTGAGAGTGAATTCCTCGCAAGAGTAGTGTTTTACACTCATAGCTCACCTCTTTCTTTTAGATTGAATTCTTCTAAGATAGATACCTAGAAGACCTTTAATGGCTCTGTAGAGATCTGGAAAAGAATCTTCGTTTGTTTTAATCCTGAAATCTCCTACTGTAGAGAGAGCATAGAAGAGGTGAAATCATTCCATCCATTTGCTTCGCTTACCTCAACAGTCATAGGAAGTCGACCTGAGCGGTCTTTAGAATCGAATGATCCTCCCTGAGCTGGCGTATACAGAACTCTTACAATGTTATCATCTTTTTTCTGAACACCCATGTAAGATATAATATCAACTATGTTAGGGATTTCATTAGACAGCTTTGTTGCAATTTGGATTCTATGTTCTAAGCCTTGTTCTGTTTGGATCTCAGAAACATGGGAAACAATAATTACATTCTTTCCAGTGTCTCGTAAGTATTTAATAAATTTTCGCATTAGTTTTTTAGCTTCACCCCACCCAGCCATAGTGAGGTTCCCATCACCAGTCCAATATTGCTTATTATTAACAATTCCACCTGTTTCATAATCCATTAATTTTTCCATAGCTTCACCAAGAGGATCTATAACAACAGTCTGATAGTTAGAGAGAACTCTTTGAAGATCTTTTTTGTCGTCTGTGGTGAACCATGTTTTGAAACGAGCAACATCAGCCTTTAGACCTCTTTCACCTAAGTACTTTGTTCCATTCTCGAAATCTAAAATCAATGTCTTTGGTGCCGATGCAGCAAAGGTAGTCTTGCCAACTCCACCCTTGCCGTATACAATCATTACAAGGTTGTCTTCTGCTTTGATCTGAGCAGTGTTTTCAATTAACATTTAGACTCCTTTGAGTTGGATGTTCGAGCATTCAACTCTTTTTCTTTTTGCATCGTTGCAAGTTGTTCAGGTGAGACAACCTTTTGGTACAGTTCAATAACATCTTTAAGAGAATTGATTTCTTCTACTGCTTTGAGATAATATTCACGAAAGCTATTCCTTGATTTTTCTAAATCAGTAATTACTTTCCTTTGTCTCTCAATCGCATTGCTTAAAGCCATTATTTCGATTCTAGGATCTAGATACCCTTCCTCTGGGTCCTCATCTGAATACAGTAGTTCTTGATACTCTTGATTCATCTTAAATTGTTCTTCCTTCGACTGAAGAAAGATTCCTACTGCTTGACTGGCCATTGAAGCCATCATTGACTTCACCATTTCATCGCTCTTACTCATCTAAATCGCCTTTATTTGTTTTGAATCAAACCATCTGTCGATTTCATCTCTGTTGAAGAGCACAACTCGTCCATATTTGAGAGAAGGGATTTTTCTCTCTCTAGCCCATAAGTAGAGAGTGCTTTTTGACACTCCTAAATACTGAGAAGCTTCACCAGCTCTCATATATTTCTTTTCATCCATAAAGCTCTCCATATTTGGCACTTTTTGCAGGTCTCTCAGCGTGCCAACTGATCAATGAGGGATGATGCTCCCTTGCCCGACTTTGTATAACGACTCCAGACGACTCTCTGAAGAGAGATTGTCACTATAAAAAACAAGTTCTACTTGCTTGCTAAAAATCAACGGCTATTAACCGTATTTTCCTTATAAATGAAGGTCATATTCTCGACCTTTGTTCGGGGGAACCTCCAATTCTTCCCAACTCGTTTTGCTTCACACTCTTTATCAACAGCCATCCTACAAAGCTTTGTTCTTGAGATACCTGTAATGCTGTTAG
>CAYZUR010000014.1:0-14411 GCA_964481535.1 uncultured Spirochaetaceae bacterium
CTATTTTATTAATTTTAGATGATAAAATAATGATTATTATAGTATATTGCTGTATTATAATGATATTATAGAGTTTGTAATTGTTTTATAGGGGTTCACTATGGAAATACATGTTTTAGATTCTCGTCCAGCTGGATATGCTTATGTACTAGAGGCCCTACATCTAACAGGGATGCCTCATTGGCATCTATCGTATGTTTCGCATTCAGGAGCTCATTCTTCATTAGTAAAAGACGGGGTGGTGATAGATACCTATTCATCACAATATTGGCCTTCAGAAGGTATAGCGCATCATCTTGAGTTTGCCTTGAAATATGATGGAGTGAGTTTATGTTTATTAGCTCATATTTTCAACCATACTGATGAAGGAGATCTCAGCCAATACATTGTGAGTAAGCCGACGGGAAAGTATGCTCGAAGGATCTGGTTTTTTTATGAGTTTCTAACAGGAAAAAAGCTATCTATTGATGATACAAAAACAGGAAACTATGTTAATGCATTAGATGATAAAGAATACTACACAATTTCTAATGGAGAGAAATCTTCACGTCACCGTATTGTGAACAATCTTCTTGGACCACTTTCTTTTTGTCCTATTATTAGGAAAACCAAAACTTTAATAGGGATAGATTATGAAGATATTACAAAAAGATGTGAAGCAATAGTTTCTTCTCATACCCCAGATTTGCTTCGCCGTGCAGTAAGCTTCTTATATAATAAAGAAACTAAATCCTCTTTTGCTATTGAGCATATAAATCCTAATCGTAGTAGATCTGAAAAATTCATCTCATTATTACGCCTTGCTAAAAAAGAAGATTTCTTAGAAAAAGAGAAGCTCATACACCTTCAAAATATGATTGTTGATGAGAGATTTAAGGATCAGGATTATCGTAATATCCAAAACTATGTAGGGCAGACTGTTTCTTATCAGAATGAAATAATTCATTTTATTAGTCCAAAACCAGAGGATCTTCTCTTTTTGATGTCAGGTTTGCTGGAATGTCATGCGATGATGAGTAAAAGCCATATATCGCCGATTATCCACGCTGCAGTGATAGCGTATGGATTTGTTTTTCTTCATCCCTTTGAAGATGGAAACGGACGAATTCATAGATTTTTAATACACAATATTCTTAATCTACAAAATATTGTCCCAGATGGACTCATCATTCCAGTTTCTGCTGTTATGCTAAAAAATCCTATTCCCTATGATGCTTCCTTAGAGGTGTTTTCTCGGCCATTACTGAAACTTATTGATTATCATCTTGATGAAGTGGGACGGATGGATATTAAGAATGATACTTCAATATGGTATCAGTTCATCGATATGACCATTCAAGCAGAAGCATTGTATGAAACAGTGAATATAGCGATAGATGAGGAAATTGTAGAAGAGCTTTCCTTCTTGGCAAACTATGATGTTACAAAGAGAGCAATACAGAATATTATTGATATGCCATCAAGGCTAATTGATTTATTTATCCAACTCTGTCTTCAAAATAATGGATACTTATCAGCTAATAAAAGATCTGCGCATTTTGAATTCTTGACTGAAAACGAGCTTCTCTTGATGGAGAAGGCGGTGCGAGAAGGGTATAAAAGTAGTGAATCCTAACTACAAAATGCTCATGGTATATACAAGAAATAGCCTCACACCTTTAAACAGCCTATCGGTATAATCTTTACACCATCTTTTCTTTCATAGGCTATTTCACCTCCAGTGATAACTATCAAAAGAGATGGTTCGGTCATCTTATTCTCTATGATTAATTTTTTTAGTTTTAATAGATGTGATGCTCCCTCTTCAATGGCTCTAGAACCTAATTTGATTTCAATTAAGGCATATCGGCCATCAGATAGGGCAAGAACGCAATCACACTCTAGCCCATAGCGATCTCGGTAGTAGGATGTAGTCCCACCAATTTCTTGTGAATAGATTTTTAGGTCTCTGATAACTAGTGATTCAAACATAAATCCAAAAGTATTCATATCTTCTAATAGTGTTGAAGGTGTTAATCCTAATGTTGCTATTGCAAGAGAAGGATCAATAAATCCTCTTTTATTTTTAGAGCGTATTGCGGTTTTTGATCTCACGGAGGGATTCCATGAAGGTATATCTTCAATAATAAAAAGTCGTGTTAATGCATCCGAATAATCATAGTAGGTTGCTTCAGAAATTTGAGTATTATTTGTTTGTAAATCTTTTATTATTGTAGTATTTGATGCAAGTGTTGAAATATTTCTCGCGTAGGATTGAAGGAAACTTCTAATTTTAATAGGATTTCTTGTGACTCCATCTAAACGAGATATATCACTTTGGCAAAGTGAATCAATATAGTCACGGACAATCAATAAGGCACTTTTCTCTTTCATATTCATAGAAGAAGGCCAGCCTCCTCGACAAATCACATATGCAAGTTCTGGGATACTTAGAAAAGATTTGTATCAATCAATGTTACTATTTTCATTAAATAAAGATGTTAATGAAATAGTTCCACTCGATTCTTGAGATTCATATAAGCTCATTGGTCTCATGATTAATGTTGCTATTCTTCCAATACCAGAATGCAATGTAGCATCTTTTGAAGGAACTACAGAACCAGTTAAAATAAAGATTCCTTTTTCTTGCCTTGAATCTACTTCATTTCTCACTGCGTCCCAAATTTTGGGAATAGTTTGCCATTCATCGATCAGTCTTGGTGTTTTCCCTTCTAGCAAGAGAGAAAAAGAAATATCTGCTCTTTTTATATATTCCTCAGAAAGATTTGGATCTTGTAGTTTTATTATACTTTTTGCTTTCTGACTCGCAGTAGTTGTCTTACCACACCATTTAGGTCCTTTGATATGAACCGCTCCAAACGTATCAAGATAATCTTCTAAAACAGAATCAAGAATACGAGGCATATATTGTAAACTCATGGTAGTTTCTCCAATAAATGAGAATAGTATTCATAGTATATATTAACAATTGTGAAAACACAAGGAATATAGATATTTGTGGCATTATGGTATAGATATTTGTGGCATTATGGTATAGATATTTGTGGTAGAGGAGAAAGTATTGGAGGTAAGGGGAATCGAACCCCTGACCTATTGATTGCGAACCAATCGCTCTAGCCAACTGAGCTACACCCCCAAGTACTGTAATTACGCTATATCAGGAAGAACTGTTAGTCAAGATAATAGTGTTTTAGATGAATTAATATTTTTATTGGTTCTGTAAATAAAGAAAACCTGCATAAGAGTTATCTCATGCAGGTGAATGACTTTTCTTATCTCGTGTTAGAATATCTCATCTGCTGCTTGGTATACAATGTGTAGTAAGTCTTCAAGGTCATTTAAATCAGTACTACTGAAAGCAAGTCGTAAGAATTTATTCTTAATAGATATTGTTCCCACTTCATATTTTTCAAGTAAATAGAGACGAAGTTGTTCGGCATCTCCTTTACAGGTGAATGCCATGAAATAGCCAGAGTTAAATGGAAGTGGAACAAGATTCTCATTTCTTTCATATGCTGCTAATGATTTGTTAAGAAGGTTATAGCGAACTCTCATCTTTTGAATTCCAGCTTCTTTCTCTTTTAGGTAGTCTTTACTTTGTATAGCAGAGAGCAAAATAGATTGAGCTGGTTTAGAACAAGAGCTTACGTTTCCTCTTATAGCTCCCATTACTTTCTTTACTAAAGCTTCATAATGTTCACTTGTAAGTCCTTTGCTATTGAATGTCATAAATCCAACTCTAAAGCCCCATACCATTTCTTCTTTTGTTGCAGCATCTCCTTTAACAGCAAAGATATTTTCATGAGCGTCACAAAGGAGAGCAAATAGTGATTCTTTACATACATCTTCTTCAAAGAAGAGACCAAAATAGGCATCATCTGTGAAAATGAAAAGTTTCTTTCCAGCATCTGCTTTTTGGATCAACATCTTAACAAGTTCTTTTGCTTCAGTTTTTGTGGGGGTATAGCCTGTTGGGTTATTTGGGAAATTAAGGATAAGGGCTGCTTTTTCCCCTTTAGTGTTATCTATTGTTTGGCTGAGAGCTGCAATATTAAGACCCATCTTATCATCAAATAGTGGAGTAGTAATTGTTACTGCTTCTCTTTGTTCTGTGAATATGAGGTTATAGTTTCCCCAGTAGAAATCTGGAACAATAACTTCTTCTCCTTTTTCAAGGAAGAGGGAGAATGCGAGACTGATGGCATGAGTGAGGCCTGCTGTTACAACGGGAAGGCTTGTAAGTTTTCCTTTCATTGAAGGGTTTTTTCTTCCCATTTCTTCAAGCCAGATTTTTCTTAATCCTAGGTCTCCTGCCGTTGGAGCATAAGGGAATATTTCATTAACTGATAAATTTCGTGTAAATCCATTAAGTACGGAGGGAATATGTAGGGCATCGTTAAATTCTGTTGCAATACCGATGGTGGCATTGTAACGATGTGCTTTTTGTTTTGCTTCAGCTGATTGACTGATGATTCCTTTTGGGAAATACATTCTTTTACCATAATCACTTAATAATTGTGAAACAATGGTGCCTTCTAAAATACTATTGAGTTCTGTTGCTAATGGATTCATGAAATCCTCCTATATTAATTGTCTTCTCACTATCATACAGGCATAAAGAGCTTTAGTGAAGAAATATTTTCCCCCTTTTTACAAGTAATATGAACAGAGAGTTGACCCACTTCAGCATCAACGGTATGGTATCTTCATATGAACACTAGCAAAATTAACACAATATTATTTGACCTTGATGGTACCTTACTTCCGTTTAATGAAAGAACATTTATGGAAGGGTATATCACATTGTTTGCTTTAAAATGCCAAGAAATAGGCATTGATGACGATAGGGGGGTATCTGCTTTTTTTGATGGTCTCGCTGCCATGAGAACTAATGATGGATCTGTTACTAACGAGAAGATATTTTGGAAAGCATTTTTTGCTACCCTAGGTGGATATAATGAAGAAATGGTCAGTCATTTTATCAACTTTTATACTAATGAATTCCCTTCTCTCATTGGAACAACTTTTCCTTCTCCACTATCAAAAAAGATAATAAAAGTAGTAAAAGAGAAAGGATATCGTCTTGTTCTTGCCACAACTCCTGTATTTCCTCGGGTAGGAACTCTTGAAAGAATGAAGTGGGCTGGACTAAACCCTATGGATTTTGAAATTATTACCACATTTGAAGAGTACTCACACACGAAGCAACAATTAGGATATTACTACCAAATTTTTTCTGAAATGGGTATCCAAGGTAGTGAAGTTCTGATGATAGGCAATAATATTGCAGAAGATGGCATTATTATGCAAACAGGAGCGAAGTGTGTATTTGTAGCAGATCATCTTATCAACGATGAAGATGAAGATATTGAGAACCTAGAAATATATTCTCTTAGTGGCCTGTATGAATTTGTTAAAACCCTCCCTCAAGTATATATACAGGATGAGTTGTTATGAGTGATCTTTCTCAAAAAGATTCTATCGTAAAAAAGCCAGCAGTGGCTTATGCTTTAGCTATCTTTTGTACAATTCTATGGGGAAGTGCCTTTCCTTCTATAAAATTAGGGTATCAGCTATTTAATGTCCCGCAACAAGATGTTCCTTCAATCCTTGCGTTTGCAGGTTCTCGGTTTACCCTAGCAGGCATTCTTGTTCTTATTATGAGATTTGTAATACGAAAGACTTCTAAGAGTCAGAGCAGTACTTATCTCTCATTAAAACAGTGGGGGCAAATTGGATTCCTTGGACTCCTACAAACAACTGTTGTGTATATCTTTTTCTATATAGCACTTTCCTATACTACTGCTGCTAAGGGGTCAATTCTTAATTCAATATCAGTATTTTTTAGTGCAATATTTGCTCATATATTTTTCAATAATGATAAGATATCAAGACAGAAACTCATTGGACTATTTTTAGGGTTCAGTGCCGTAATCCTCGTAAACTATGAAGTTGGATTTGGGTTTGATGTTTCTCTTAGAGGTGAGGGCTTTATGGTTATAGCAACTATTTTTGTCTCTCTTGCTTTTATTGTAAGTAAGCGCCTCACGAGTTTTGCTGACCCTATGCTTATTGCTGGCTCTCAGTTAGCCTTTGGTGGATCTATTTTGTTATTGATTGGTCTCTCTTTTGGTGGAAGTTTTCCTAAAGGACCTGTAAGTGCATATGTGCTTTTACTCTATTTAGCGAGTTTATCAGCGGTTGCGTTCTCTGTGTGGACGAGTTTGTTAAAGTACCACAAGGTAAGTTCAATCACTATCTATCACTTCCTTGTTCCAATAGTTGGAACCTTCTTATCAGTTGTGATCCTTGGAGAGAAAGTATTTCAAATCCAATACCTTATTGCACTTCCTGCGGTGGCAGTAGGGATTTATCTTGTAAATAAAGATTAGATAGATTCGAGAGTCGCAAGTAGAAGTGAACCTGTAAGGGCGCTCCCCTTTGGACTCACTATGTCGATATGAGGAAGATATGTAGTTATGAGGTGAGTAAACTCATCTCTTACAATGGTATCATGTTCAAAAACTCCACCTGCTAGTACTAATTTATTATTTGAAATCTCTTCATGTTGAACACTTTTGACTAATAGAAATAGCTCATTAGATGCTTTTATTAGGATATCGAGGGCTAATAGGTCGTTGTTAGTTGCGTGTTTTGTAACAATTGGAGCGAGTTTTGCAATATCAGCTTTTGTAGCTTTATGGTGAACATATTCTACAAAATCATCAATATGTGATAAATTACATGCTTTTAAGAGGTCTTTCACCATATTAGTTTTTAAATCTCTTTTGTCAAAGCTTCTCAAAGTTCTTTTTATTGCTTGATCTCCAATCCACCATGCAGAGCCTTCATCTGAAAGCATATACCCATAGCCACCTGAGCGATATACAGTGCCTCTCTCTGTTCTCGCTAGGGCAAGAGAGCCTGTTCCACTAATGATTGCATATCCTTGTTTCTCCATAAGGGCACCGACTAGGAGAATCTCTCCATCATTACATAAGTGAACAGGGGTGAGAGGGAGGAGTGATGAAAAAAAATCTTGAAATAGCAATTTCTCTTTTGGTCGGGCTAGTCCTGCACTCCCGATACAACCACCCTTAAAGGTTATTGCGTGAGTTTCTTCCATTGCCTTGTTAATGAGGCGCGTGATATTCTTTTTAACATCTGCTTTTGATACAGAATAGATATTAGTGCTCTCTCCCATCGCTTGATACACAATATTCATATCTTTATCGCAAAGAGCAATGCGAGAATGAGTTCCCCCTCCATCTATGCCAAAGTAGTAATCTTGCTGCATTACCTCACGCTTCCTTTATCGATGTCGATAGCTTTGTTTATACTTCCATTACTCTTTTCTAACAGCGATTGCGCTAGTACATTATTAAGGTTCAACATTATCATAAGAATTGCAACTTTTACTTGAGCATTTGATGCAGCATAAGCATTATTTGCCTCTTCCATTGTGCACCCGGTGACCTCTTTTATGAGTCTTTTTGCTCTATCTACGAGTTTTGCATTTAATGGAAGTAAATCAACCATAAGGTTATTATACACCTTCCCAATTCGAATCATTGCTGTTGTTGTAATCATGTTAAGAACTAATTTTTGAGCTGTTCCGGACTTCATTCTTGTTGACCCCGTAATAATTTCAGACCCTACATCAATGAAAATCTTATAATCGGCATGATCAAACACTTTTGAGTTTTCATTGCATGAAATAGCTCCCACTTTAGCTTTTACATTTCTCGCATATTCCATAGCACCAATAACATAAGGGGCTTGGCCGCTAGCTGTGATACCCACAAGGGTATCAAGGTGAGAGAATTGTCGATCTTTCAATGCAATGACTCCAGCTGCATAGTCATCTTCAGCAGATTCAACTGCACTAGTGAGAGCCGGAAGACCTCCAGCTATAATCCCTTGCACCATTGTAGTGGGAACTCCAAATGTTGGAGGGCATTCTGAGGCATCTAAGACACCTAGCCGCCCAGAAGTTCCAGCTCCTATATAGAAAAGACGTCCACCATTTTGAAAAGAGGTGACAACATCATCAATAAGAAGAGCAATAACGTTAAGTTTTTCCTTTACAGCAAAAGGAACTTTGGTGTCTTCAGTATTGATAATATCTAAAATTTCGAGAGTACTTTTTGTATCAATACGAAAGGAAGCCGGGTTGCGTTGCTCTGTAGTTGGTATTGGAGATTTCACAAGTTGTATCCTTATTTAACCGCGCCTGCGGTCATCCCTTTTATAAAATATTTGCTCATAAATAAGTACAGTATAAGCATTGGTAATATTGCAATTGAAAGTCCTGTAAACAGTAGTGCCCAGTTGGTGCTATGTTGACCAAAGAACGTACTCAAGCCTACTGGAAGAGTTTTTATCTTATCAGACTGGAGGAAGACAAGGGGAAAGAAGAAGTCATTCCAAATTGGCACTGAATTATAAATGGTAACAAGAGCAACTGCTGGAGCAACCATCGGCATTACAATTTTTCTATATATCGTGAAGTCATTGCAGCCATCTATTTTGGCAGCATATTCAAGTTCCATTGGAATAGCTTTCATAAATCCAGCTAGTATGAATACAGTACTCGGGAGTCCCATTGCGATGAAAATCATAATTATTGAAGCTTGGGTATTTATGAGACCTAAATTCTTCACTAATAGAAATAGAGGAATGATTGCAGCTTTGAGAGGTAACATGATTCCACTTAAAAAAAGCATATAGATAAACGTATTTCCTTTAAATGAATAGCGAGCTATCCCATAGGCACTCATTGATCCAAATAGGATTACTATTGCCATCGATATTGTAGTAACAAACAAACTATTAAAGAAATAATGAGAGAATCCTTTATCTATCCACACAGTAGTGAAATTTTTTAAACTAATACTTTCTGGAAGGGAAAATGGCGTACTTAATATTGCCCTATTTGTTTTGAATGAAGAGGTCACCATATTGAATAACGGGTAGAGAATAAGAAGCACATAGATACTCATCACGATAATCATGAAAGTAATAAAGATTCTTTTACCAATAGATGCACCTCTGTAGCGAAAATCAGTAATCATAGCTGCACCTCTCTACGTTTGGTAATAAAAACGGATAGTAAACTAATCGCAAAAGTAAGGAGGTATATAACAAGTCCAATTGCGCTTCCTATACCAATTTCTGGACTTCCAGCATCAACAGAGCCAAAAGCTGTTCGATAAAAAAGCGTTCCAATTGTATCTGTTGAGTAATTTGGAGCCCCATCTAAACCAGTCATTGTATACACTTGTTCAAATACATTTAAACTTCCAATAACAGTGAGCACTGTAATAATTGTAATTGCAGGGATAATGAGAGGGAAAATGATTTTCCAAAAGAGTTTCCATTCACTCACTCCCTCAAGGTAGGCAGCTTCTAAACACTCTCCTGGAACATTATCTATTGCAGCAAGGAATACGAGGGAAGGAAAACCTACCCACCTCCACATATTGACTACAATAATTGAAATGTTAGCTAATCCTTCCTGACCTAACCACGCCCGTTTTAATGTTGATAGATGTATGATATCGAGAAAATTATTTAATAATCCTGTTGGTTTTAAATAAATTCCCCATAAGAATCCTACCGCAACAATTGAGAACAGAACAGGAATGAAAAATATTCGTTTAAAAAATTGTGAACCAGGAATATTTCTACTTAATAAATATCCAAATAAAAGTCCTATAGAGTTTTGAACACCCATTGTAAGGATGAACCATGTGCTGTTATTTTTTAATGCATTGAAAAATCTGTCATTATAGGGGTAGGTGGTAAGAAGCCTTCTGAAATTCTCGAGTCCTACAAATTCTTCTCTTATTAATTGTTTCCATGAAAAAAGTGAATTAAATAAAGACATAAATAAAGGTAACAGAATAAATACTGAGACAATGAGAAGTCCTGGGGTGATAAAAAATGTAATCCAAGAAATTTTATGGAGTTTTTTACTTGTCATATTTATCCTTTCAAAACATAGATTTGCTCTTAATACAGACGCTCAATAGTGATGAGCGTCTGTATAGTAATTCGATACGTTCCTATTTTTGGAAAGGAACATAATAGGATGCAATACCATCCTGAATTTGTTTTGCAGCTTCTTTTGAAGTAAGAGTACCAGCCATTACACCTTGGCTAGTTGCTTGCCAGAGGGAAGATCCTGTTGGTTGGTTATATCTAAATCCAACTAAGAATAGATATGGAGTTGCATTTTTTTGCAATTCGAGAACACGAGCAATGAATGCATCGCTAGAAGCATCAACTCCAGGAACTGAAGTTACCATTTTCATTTCTGAGACCATTGCTTTTCCGAATTCTTTTGAGCTTAAGAATTTCAAGAAAGTGAGTGCAGCTTCTTTACTTTGTGAATTAGCATTGAGAGCAAAGTTCATGTCTGCATAAACAGATACATATGCAGGATCAGTTGCTTTTTCTCCAGGAACGGCAAAGATACCAAAGTCTAAGTCAGGATTCTGGCCTCTAAAGTAGGCAGCTTCATATGAACCAGCAATTAGGTGTGGGCTCATTTCATTAATAAAGTAACTTCTCATATCATCATAGCTAATTCCCATGAAAAGCTCTGGCATATATTTTGTGAGAGTTTTCATTTTATCAACCATGTTGATAAAAGCTGGATCCATGAAATTTTTATTCCCTTTTACAACATCATTGAAAAATTGTGTACCACCGTAAGAACTAGGTCCCATTCCACCAAGCATTGTCTCTAGTGTCCAGCCATCTTTTGCACCGTTACCAAGAGCGATGTACCCAGCTTTTTTAGATGCTTCAAAGTTTCTAATTAATTCATTCCATGTTGTAGGAATTTTTAATCCTAATTCTTTATACATTGCTTTGTTGTAATACATAAATACTGTTTGGCTTATAGCAGGAGATCCGTAGACTTTCCCATCAGTTGGGCTTGTAGCACCTAAAAGTGATGTTGCTGAATAATTTTGTAATTCAGGCATCCATTGTTCAAGTGGTTCTAAAAAGCCGGAATCTGCAAATGTTGCAAGTCCACCATACGCTCTTCCTTGGAATACATCAGGTCCTGAGCCACCTGATAAAGAGGCTGCAAGAATTGTATTGTATTCAGTATTCTTATGAGCTGTTTGTACAACTTCAATACCTGGATTTATCGCTTCAAATTGAGCAATTTGACTAGCATAAAAATCTACATCCTCCGGTCGCCACGTCCAAAAATTAAGGGTAACCTTTTTTTCTGCTATTGCTTTATCTGTTTCTGTGGTTCCAGTAGCAAACAAAGGGCTCATTATTAAAATGGCCAATAGCATAATAATTACTACATTCTTTTTCATACCTTTTTCTCCTTTTTACCATTACATGATAATCATGCTTTGATTTCTATTTGATTGTGAGTCCAGAAATGTTGAATTGTCAAGAAAATAAAAAAAATTTTTATAAAAAGATTTTCAATTGTGAAAAAATGTTTTACAATGAAAGAAACTAGGAGTTACCAATGAATGGATGTTTTTATCTCATTAAACAATTTCTTCCCAATTTAGCCCCCTCTGAAAGAAAGATCGCCGATTTTCTTTTAACTCAACCCGCAAAAGCAGTGGAATTGAAAATCACCCAACTTGCGAAGGAATCTCACACAAGTCCTGCTGCAATTATTAGACTTGCTAATAGATTAGGATATTCAGGGTATTCCGAGTTGAGAATGAATATTGCTAGAGAAGTATTTTCAATGGAAGATGCAACAAAAGAGTCCCCCATAAGCCAGATAAAAGAGGGTGACTCTGCAATAGATATTATTAATGGAATTGTAAACATTACAAGTTCTACAATTTATGGACTTACTCAAGTCTTAGATCCAAACATACTGCATCAAGCAGTAGATGCCATAATAAAAGCTAAATATATCCTCCTTTCAGGAATCGGAGCTTCTGGAATTGTTGCTACTGACTTTCAACAAAAACTTGCCCGCCTCGGTCACTATGCCCTGTACACCTCAGATATAGATATGCAAGTAGTACAGGCCTGTTCTTTAACGAAATTTGATACTCTTGTTGCTTTTTCCTACTCGGGAGAATCTGATAAAGTATTAAAAGTCGCAAAAGAGGCAAAGAAGAACAATGCCCAAGTGATAGCGATTACTCGTATTGGGGGAAACTCTTTAAGTAGAATTGCTGATTACACAATTCAAATTCCCAATAATGAATCTGTGTTTCGAGAAGGAGCTACGTTATCGAGAATTAATCAACTTCTTGTGGTAGACATCATTTACGCTATGATCTTAACAGGATCTCATGGTAAGGCCACAGAATTATTAAAACGTACATGGGATGCTGTTGGTCACATCAGCAATGAATAAAAAATGACCCGGGTCAATTATTTTTGTTGACCAGCCCCATTTCATAGGTTATTCTGACCAAGGAATAGAGAGATGGGGGAATATATGGTAATTGTTGTTCCTGTTAAACAGGTACCCGAAACAAGTAATGTTGTACTTGATCCTATTACTGGGGTCATGGTGCGTAGTAGTTCTAAAGCTATCTTAAATCCACTCGATTTATATGCAATTGAAACTGCTTTACAGATTAAAGAAACTCACGAGGCAACGGTAATTGCTATTACTATGGGGCCCCCTAATGCCATCAAAGTGCTCAAAGAGGCTATTGCAATGGGGTGTGATGAGGCTATCCACATCAGTGATAAAGCATTTGCTGGAGCAGATACATGGTCAACTTCTTATACGCTTTCTTCAGCAATTAAAAAGATTGGAAAAGTAGACCTCATCATTACAGGAGAGAGGGCCACCGATGGAGACACCGGCCAAGTAGGTCCTGAAATAGCAAGTTGGCTTACCCTTCCAGTTTCTACCTACACATCTCACATAAAAGAAATTGATGAAGATTCAATTACCCTAAAGAGGCTCATAGAAGAGGGATATCAAACACTCATTCTCCCATTTCCATGTGTAATTACTGTCTTAAAAGAGATTGGTTATGTGAGACTTGCAACCTTGAAAGGAAAAAAGAGGGCGATGAATTCAACTATCCCTTTATGGGGTGAAAAAGAATTAAACCTTGAACCGTCGTTTCTTGGTCTAAAAGGCTCTCCTACACGAGTTGTTAAAGTTGAGTCAACAAAGGTCGGAAGAACTCCTAAGATAGTGGAAGCAACAGAGAGTGAAGCGGTTGTAGCAGGTGTTGCCTCTCTCATTGAGTACCTAAAGAGCAATGATTTGCTAAAAGAGAGAGTGTAGTATGAACGATGTATGGATACTAGCAGAACATCATGATGGATTAATAAAAGATGTCTCATATGAACTCCTTAGCTGGGGGAAATCGTTAGCTGACGAATTAGATAAGAAATTAGTAGCTATTTTGCTTTCCCCTCATACAGAAAGAGAAGAATTAGAAACTCTCATTGCTATGGGGGCAGACTCTGTCCTCTATGTAGAAGATCCTTCCTTAAAACATGTTGAGTGTGTTACGTATTCAAACATTCTCACTGAGTTAGTAAATAGTGAGAAACCTCAAATATTTTTAGCTTCTGCAACTACTACGGGAAGAACGATAATGCCCTATCTTGCAGTAAAGATACATGCAGGACTCACCGCTGATTGCACATCTCTTAAGATAGAAAAAGAGAGTGGGCTATTACTACAAACACGACCTGCAATTGGTGGAAATATTATGGCTACGATAAAAAGTCCGCATCATTTACCCCAAATGGCAACAGTGAGACCTAAATCTAAAAAGCCATTAGGTCGAGATAATTCAAGAACTGGTGAAATAATAAAGATAGACATCGCAATCTCTTCAATGCTCTCAAAAGTACAAGTTCTTGGCCTTGAGGCATTATTAGATGAAGAAGGGGCTATTGAAGAAGCTACATATGTGGTCTCTGGTGGAAAAGGATTAAAGAAGAAAGAGAATTTTCAATTAATCCATCAACTTGCTCATCTTCTTAAGGCAAAGGTTGGGGCTTCAAGGGAAGCTGTAGATAGAGGATGGATAGGGTATTCCCATCAAGTAGGGTTATCTGGAAAAACAATCTCCCCCGAACTTTATATGGCAATTGGGATAAGTGGGGCAGTGCAACACCTTGCTGGAATAAAAACTTCTTCTCATATTGTTTCAATTAATAGTGATAAAAATGAACCCATTATACAGATTTCTGATTTTGCCCTTGTTGGAGATTTGTTTATGATTATTGAGGAATTGAAAAAACAACTGACTCAAAAGGGAGAGGTATAATGGGAACGTATAATAGAGTAACCCAAAGTATAGTGGATGAATTAATAGCAGCAATCGGTTCTTCTAATGTCACTATCGATAATGAAAAGATGGAGATGTACTCACACGATGAAACTAACAAAGAACACTATGCTCATATGCCTGAAGTAGTCGTTA
>CAYZUR010000015.1:0-14241 GCA_964481535.1 uncultured Spirochaetaceae bacterium
ATATTTGATTCAAACCAGGCACCACTGAGGGAAAATTGTATACTTACCAAAATGAGGGTGAACACAAGTCGAGTTTTGGTTAATTTCATGTACTAATACCGAGCAATGTATTAAGGAACTCATCAATTGAGAACTCACTTAAATCTTCATATCCTTCTCCAGTTCCAACAAAGGTAATGGGAAGGCGTAGCGTATCACAAATTTGCACAAGCGAGCCCCCTTTGGCAGCTGAGTCATATTTAGTCAAAATAAGGCCATCAAGGCCAATAGCATCATGAAACATTGCAGCTTGTGATATGCCGTTTTGACCAGTTGTAGCATCAATTACTAAAAGTTTTTTATAACATTCTGTATCGAGTATTTTCGAACGAATAATTTTATCCATTTTCTGCAATTCTCTTACAAGGTTCTCTTTATTGTGCATCCTTCCGGCGGTATCTGCAAGTATTAATTGTTCACCTTTTGCTTTAGCGCTCTCAATTGCATCGAAGATGACAGCTCCTGGGTCAGAGTTGGGTCTTTGCTTCACAATACGGGTGCCAACTCTTGAAGCATGAAGTTCAAGTTGATCTATTGCAGCAGCTCTAAATGTATCTGCAGCTGCCAAAATAACTGAGTTTCCTTTTTTCTTATAATAGTGGGCCATTTTAGCTATACTGGTAGTTTTTCCTACCCCATTTACCCCAAGTATTAAGAAAATTGTTGGTCCATTTCCACACACTGTGGGAACATACGATTTCATCTTCTTAAAGAGCATCTCTTTCATGTGTAATTGTAGGTCACTTACTTGTTTAATTTTTTCTTTTTTAGCGAGTTCTCTTAGGGCATCACTAAGTTCAATTGCTGTTTTAGCACCCAAGTCCCCTTCAATAAGCATATCCTCTAATTCTTCAAAAAACTCTTCGTTTAATGTCTTTATTCCAAATAAGGATTTAAGTCTAGAGCCAAAACTTTTCTTCATATATTTACTGTCCTATGTGGTAGATAGTTAATTCTTTATACTATACTTAGTTTTTTCATAATAATCAAATAAACGGAATATTGTTTCTATTGAACTCACAATTGTTACACCATTAAAAAATGAATGCACTGTCTTTACCCCATCTATGTTACTTGAGGGGAGAAAGGATGAAAGAAGAATAGAGGCACTTCCAATGAGGACACTTCGAAACAACGAAGTATAAAACGCATCTTGCACTGTAGGAATAATTGTTTTATATGCGAGATGCTGCATTTGTAGTGACAGATTAATGGAGGAAACAGGAGACGAAATAATAATATTCTTAGGACTAAACCCCTTCTTTGTTGCAGACAAGGTAAATGGATATGTGGGAGATTCATAGATATAAGGGGGAGAAATAGATAATGAATTACTCAACTTTACCTCTATAAGATCATTACTATCGATAAGGATTGGAGCAGAATCTAACGCTTCAAGAGTAATAGTAAGATCTTTTATATCAATGTCTTTCAGCATAATGCTCTTGTTAAGACTTGTATAATTAGGTGCTCTAAAGGTGAGGGTTACTGTATCATCTTTTGTCATGATAAATGAAGTATTCTTAAATTCTCCATTATTGACGTTCACCTCTAAAGAAGGAGTAAATGAAGAGATAGAGATGAGATGATACTCATCCTTATCAGCAATATTCATAAACGATCTAAGGAGAAACTTTTCATACTCTTCTTTTTTTATCTCAGGTAGTAACATGTCCTTCACTCTAGTAACTGTCCCACTTGAAGCTATAAATGAGTCAACGGTGAGTCTATGGAGGGTGTCAAATGGTTTTAGTGATATGATAATAATCTCATCTAGTTCATGAATGAGACTAAGATGATGCAGGATGATTGGATCTAATGATGAAGAAATACTAGAGAGAGGTTCTTCTATCACGATATAGTTCACCTTAAGTGTGTCACTCTCTATCAATAGAGAATCTGTAGTAACAGGAGCAACAGATTTACCCTCTTTCAGTGCTACATCAACATCTTTAGCCCTTTGTAGATTTACTGCTTGGGTATTTCGAAAGAGAAGAGATTCTTTTCTCTCTTTTGTCGCTTTTACTTCGGTGAAATAAGAAAAAAGAGGTTCAAGAGGCAATTCAATAGTATGTTGATCACTCTTTTCTATGTAGTGAATTATCCCAATATTGTAGGTAGGGGTCGCAAAGAGATTGATCCCACTAATAGAGAGAATAATAAGAATACGTATATAGATCTTTTGTTTCACTACACTACTCTCCTATTTATTCACTATTTGCCCATTGTAAAAAAGACTCAATAAACGAACTGATATCTCCATCCATTACTGCTTGAATATTTCCAATTTGTTCACTTGTTCTGTGATCTTTTACCATTGTATAGGGTTGAAATACATAGGAGCGTATTTGGTTTCCCCATGAGATTCCTTTTTTCTCAACAGCATACTGAGCATGTTCTTTCTCTTGTTCCGCTTTATAATATTCATATAAGCGACTTGTGAGTATTTTCATAGCTACAGCTTTGTTCATGTGTTGGCTTCTCTCATTTTGACATGCAACGACGATGTTTGTTTTGAGGTGGGTTATTCGTACAGCAGAGTCGGTCTTATTAACATGCTGTCCTCCTGCCCCTCCAGCTCGGTAGGTATCAATACGTAACTCTGATGGGTCAATATTCACATCAACATCATCCTCTATTACAGGAGATGCATAGACTGAAGTAAACGATGTGTGGCGTCTTTTATTTGAATCAAAGGGAGAGATACGTACTAATCGGTGAACTCCAGCTTCCCCTTGCAAATAGCCATAGGCATAATTCCCTTTCACTTGCATAGTGACAGATTTTACTCCACCCTCTGCTTCAAGTAAGTCGATAATATCTACTTTAAATCCATTTCTCTCACAATAACGCAAATACATTCTCATCAACATACTTGCCCAGTCACATGCTTCTGTTCCACCAGCACCTGCGTGTACCGATAAAAAGCAATCATTTTTATCATATTTTCCGGATAATAGGGTTTTTAATCTAAGAGGACGATAAATATGTTCTAATTGAAGAATTTGCTTATTCACTTCCCCTTCTATTTCACTATCATTTTCATCGCTGTAGAGAGTAATGAGTTCATCAACGTTATTAATTTCATCTACGAGATCTTTCCAAGGAGTATAAGTTTCTTTTATATCAGTGAGCTCTTTGAATACTTGTTCTGCACGATTTTTATCGTCCCAAAATCCTATTTGCAAGGTCTCTTTTTCTAACTTCTCTATCTTTTGTTGTAATGAATCGGGGTCAAAGCCCCCTCCATACGTCAAAGGCTTCATCTTTTATGGTATCAAATAATTGTTGTTGTGATATGTTCATGCTAACTCCTTTTTCTGTTGTCTTACTGCTCTCTTCTCAAATCGCCATCCGATAGTCCATTTTTTAGATTCTCCACTTTTTAAATCAAAGGAAGAAGTTAATAAGAAGAGAGAATATTGATACAACGACTCTTTTCCCATCATTGTAACAATGTCGACAATACTCTCATCTTTAAATAAGGTAAACCGCGTATCAGTTGCAACTGATAACATTGTTTTGTTTTGTTCATCGAAGATTCTAAAATTATTAAGATTAGAGAATACTTTATTCTCATCATTTAAGATTCTGTTTCTACTTTTCTCTACGGTGTATAGTTGTTTTTGCATCTGCTGACGGCCAAGAGCGATATTCATTTCAGTTGCAAAGGTTCCTTTTGATTGTCGGGCTCCTAGGTTGGTAATAGTATATTGAACGACAACTGAACTACTTTTTAATTGATACGTTTTTTTAATACTAATATGGCCAATAGAGAAAGGGACATGCTCAAGTTCTAAGGTTGAAGAAACCTCTCCCCCTTTTTCATCAACTTCTACCTGACAATAATAATCTCCCGTATTAAATCCTTTTTGTTTATCATAAGAACTTATATCATTCATTGTATAGGGGAGTAACACATCATTAAAGATATGTTGAGGAGTGACATCTTTGATATTTACAAGGGATGTGCGAGTAATATCTTTCGTAGAACCACTAAACGTATCACCATAATTCCACCCTGTAGTGAGATAATTCAACTCACTTAAGACTCCCCCCTTACTATGAATAATTGCAAGGAGATTTCTACTTTTCAAGATGACTTCATTGTGACCGTCGCAGTCTAAATCAACTTCTCTAGGATATGAAACTGCTTCATGCTGACTAATCAACTTCTCAGCTTCATTTAGGTGTTTATAGATATATTGTCGATATTCACAGCGATAACACCCACCAGAAGAGTCTAATACAAAAGGGCCTCCACTTTGGCTTTTCATAATGAGACTCTCTACCCTCTTTCGTACATCTTTATTCTTTTTATAGAGTCGTGCAAGTTCTGAAACATAGATTAATCTTCCATAGAGGTGTTGTAACTCCCCGTATGTTGTTAACATTTCATTTACACACATCAATTCATGTCTCGTTGAGTCGTTCCCATACCACCCTGTAAGTAAGTATCCTTTTGTATGAACGTGTTCCCATAAGGGAAAAGTACTTAATAGTCGAGTTTTTTTCGTACTTGTGTGAATTTTTCCACATACCATTTCAAACAATGAAATAGGAGTTGGTTTAAGGGGTGAGTTATTGCTTGCTTGAAAGAGATGATCAAGGTTGAGCATCACGACATCAGTGAGATACGTCTTCGTAAAATCAATTGATTGTACTTTTTTCTCTAATTCTTCATATCCTATCTCATTTTTTCTAAACTGATCGAATAATTCTTCTATTTGATGATTAACAGGAAATACCTCAATGGTTTTTCCAATATCTTGCATCACAAATGGCTCATCGATGTATGATGTGTTTGTGGCTGTGTTATAGGTAGAGATAATGAGGCGATCAACAGAGCAAAGGTTGAGAGTTGAAACAAAGTTTGGAGACCACATCTGGTTAAATAACCAGACAGTCTTAGGTCTTTTACCAAATCGTTTTCTAATAAATGTCGTAGTTGCCTCTATGTGGCTTGACCGATCTTTTGGATGCAATAATGATAATAGTGGTTGATAATAGGCTCCAGTTAACATCTCCAACTGCTCTTTTTTGACAAGGTCAGCTATAAGCATATTAATTTCTGGGTGGTGTAATTCAAACCACTCAAGGACCGCTCCTGATAAGAAGAAATGAATTTTTATATCAGGATTTTGGTAAATATAGGTGAGTACAGGTTTATAGACTTCACTAAGAAGGCTTTCCATCATTGAAGAGGGAGTTCCTGGAGCTATTTGACTGTACGCACCACATATCATAAGAATAAATACCTTAATGGGCTGCTATAATACACTTTGTAGGGCAGGCAGCTGCAGCCCCTTCAATTTCGTCACTTGGTTTAGAATAATCTATTACAGATAAATTGTCTGTCACTACACACCCAGATGCAGGATATTTTTTTTCACAAATTTTACAAGCAATACATCCAACACTACAAATTTTTCTTACAACGGCACCTTTGTCTTTATTATTGCATGCAACAACATGACTTCCTCTATAAGGAATCATTTTAATCACTTGGGTTGGACACACAAGGGTACACTTTTTGCATCCAATACAGAGTTCTGGGTTAACAACAATATTTCCAATGTCATCTTTGTAGATAGCATCAGTTGGACACACACTTATACAAGAGCCTAGATGATGACATCCATATTTACAACTTGCTTCCCCTTTGAACAAGATATGAGCTGCATTACAATCTGCAATCCCATCATATTCAAAATCTTGTGCACTTACTCCAGCGTGTCCTTTACAATGGACAAAAGCAACCATTTTCTCACTGCTTCCACTGCTTTCAACGCCTAAAATAGAGGCAACAGCTTTAGTGGTTTTTGCCCCACCTGGACTACATAATCCATTTTCAGCAGATCCTTTCGCTAACGCCGCAGCATATCCAGCACATCCTGGAAATCCACACGCTCCACAGTTTGCACCCGGTAGTGCAGTAAGTATCATCTCAGCCCTTGGATCTTTTGTTACAGCAAACTTCTTTGCAGCAACTGCTAAGGCAACACCGAGGGCAAGTCCAAGAGAGGCAATAATTAAAAAAGCATATAATATATTCATAACAGTATTATCCTAAAAGATTGGTTAATAGGGATTTGTCAAATGCCATAAAAGCAAGAGCCATTAAGCCACCGCTAATAAAAGCAATAGGGACACCACGAAAAGCCTTTCTTACAGGGTGTAAATCAAGACGTTCTCTAATATTACTCATTAGCACAAGAGCTAACGTAAAACCAAGTCCAGCTGCAACTCCGGCAACAAAACTTTGCATTAAATTATAGCCACTTGTAATATTAATCAATGCAATTCCTAGAACCGCACAGTTAGTAGTAATGAGGGGAAGGAAAATTCCTAATGCCTGATAAAGGCTAGGAGAGTTCTTTTGAATCACCATCTCTACAAACTGAACAAGGGAAGCAATAACTAAAATGAAACTTAACGTTTGTAGATACGTCAAATTCAAAGGCAATAATAATAGATGGTATACTAAATAGGTAATAAGAGAGGCAATACCCATAACAAAGGTAACAGCCATTCCCATACCAATAGCAGCTTCACTATTTTTAGAA
The DNA here is from genome assembly GCA_964481535.1 of uncultured Spirochaetaceae bacterium. Lineage (GTDB taxonomy): Bacteria > Spirochaetota > Spirochaetia > Sphaerochaetales > Sphaerochaetaceae > SABI01. The sequence goes on from CAYZUR010000015.1 coordinate 6,606, forward strand.
ACTCCAATAAAAGGGCATATTCCTAAAAATTGAGTTAAAATAAAGTTGTTGATAAAAATATAGGTTATAAATAGTCCAATATACATCATAATGTGTTACCCCCTCTTCCTTTTTGAAAACCATTCAAAGAATCCTTTTAAATACCCCATTAATAACAAAGCACCAGCTGCGAGTGTAAATATTCTCACTGGATAGGTATATAAAAGAGGAATCTTTATTACTCCATCAAATCCACCCATAGCGAAAAGGGTAATAGTTCCTGAACCAAAGACCTCTCTAATAAGTGCAATGAGGATAATGGCTACAGTAAAACCAAGTCCCATACCAATTGCATCGAGAAATGAATCAACTATCGTATTCTTATTAGCAAATGCTTCTGCTCTTCCCAGAATAATACAGTTTACAACAATAAGGGGTAAAAAGATCCCAAGAGATTGATAAATACTCGGAGCATATGCATGCATCACCATCTCTACAATTGTTACAAATGCTGCAATAATTACGATATAGGACGGGATTCGTACACTCGGTGGGATAATATTTTTCAACAGAGAAACAAATATGTTTGAAAACACAAGGACAAATATTACACCAACACCCATTCCAAGGGCATTAATTACTTGAGTAGTTACCCCTAATGTAGGGCAAAGTCCTAGCATTAGAATAAATACAGGGTTTTCTTTAAACAACCCTTTGGATACGATAGCTATTTTATTTTCAGCCATTACTTACCCCCTTTTTGTGCAACATATACAGAACCAGTTTCTATAGTTTTTCCAACAGCACTAAAAGTAATCGTACTTCCACCAATACTGTCCGCCTCATCTGCCTCTAATTGCCCTTTTTTGGTGGGAACTGGAGTATCTTTTGAACCTGTTTCTTTAAATTTATCCATATATTCAGCTTTTTCAGCTTTCTTCCCAAGACCCGGAGTTTCACTATTGTTGAGCATCCTTGCATCTATTACTGATCCATCTAGCAGATAAGAGGCCATGAGGCTAAATGTTCCACCATATCCATTACCAACAAGAGAGAGAATATATCCTTCTAACACTTCTTCTTTATGAATTGGGTAATAGGCTTTTACAGAAATATCATCACTTACCTCTATCTTATCTTTTATTTCATATCCACTAGCTACTTCGGTTAAGGTATTAATCACAACTTGTGCTTCGTACTCAGCTATTTTAGGGGCGGTAACAGAATTAATGAGGGCAAGTGCTGTTGCAGCAACGGCCGCAATGAGGGCTAAGGTGATTCCAGTAATTATCATCTTTTTCATATCTTCACCTCTTTCTTCTTCTTAGGTTGTTTTATTACTTCACCAAACCTTTTTGGCATAATGTAGCGATCTATTGTTGGAACAAAGATATTTACTAATAAAATTGCGAGTGAAACTGATTCTGGTAGTGAACCAAAATAGCGCAAGAGGAATGAGAAAAAGCCAATCCCCACCCCATAAATAAGCATTCCCTTACGGGTAACAGGTGAGCTCACCATATCTGTTGCCATAAAAATAGCCCCAATAATCATTCCACCACTAAATACCTGTAGAACAAAATCTCCACTAAAGAGGCCCATTGAGTTTCTCAATCCCCCAAAGACCCAAGCAAATAGAGCAAAAGAGCCTAAAAAGGAGAGGGGGATATGCCATGTGATAATTTTTTTTACTACTAAATATACACCACCAATAATCAACAAGAATGCTGAAATCTCTCCAATACAGCCTGGAATATTTCCAAAGAATGCATCAATTGTATATTCACTCACATTAAGGTTGAACGAAGAAAACAGACCACTCACATTTTCGGCAAATGCTGTATGAGGATAATTTGTGGCACCTAATATTTCAGTACTGCTCATATATGGAGCAGCTTTATCTGCAACTGCAACTTTTATTTGAGAAAGGACTGTAGCACTACTTGAAGAGTCAACTACATATGGAGCTAATGTTCTAGGCATCCTATAGGTATTCATGAGGCTAGTAAAAGAGAAGAAGACAAATACACGTCCAGCTAATGCTGGGTTCATCCAGTTAGCACCGAGACCACCAAAAGACCACTTTACTACAAATATAGCAAATGCACTTGCAATGATAGGGACAAAAAGGGCCACATCAACTGGCATATTTAATCCAATAAGGAGTCCTGTTAAAAAAGCAGAACCATCTTTTACACTTGCATCTTTACTAATTTTTAGTAGCACCCACTCTACTGCCACTGAACTGACAATACTTACTGCTAATACTAATAGAGCTCTAAAGCCAAATGCATAGATTCCCCATAGAGAAGCAGGAAGAAGTGCAATCGATACATTCCACATAATTGACGATGTAGCGTTTTTAGAGTGCACATGAGGTGACGATGAAACAATAAGGTTATTTTGAGCCACTTACTTCCTCCCCAATTTTTTTCCAAGTTTCATACCATGGACTAATGGAAGTTGAGCAGGGCATGAAAAAGAACAACATCCACACTCTTTACAATCCATTAAATTCAATTTCATTGCCATTTCATATTCTCCGTGTTCAATAAGACGATAAAGTCGTGTTGGCTGTAATCCCATAGGACACACAGCGATACATTTACCACATGAAATACATGCTGTTTGTGTTGCTCGTTTTCGTTTAGGGAGGAGTAAAATCCCACTCGTTCCCTTTATAACAGGGATTTGGTCATTATAAAAGGCAAACCCCATCATAGGGCCACCTGCAACCATTTTCTCTCTTGTTTCGCTCACTCCACCGCAGTATGAGATAAGGCACTCTATTTTCGTCCCAATAGGAACTCTCACATTTTTCTTCTCATGTATAGCTTTCCCAGTAACTGTGACAATTCTATCAATGAGAGGTTTATGTAATACAATAGCTTCATAGATAGCAAAAGAAGTGCCTACGTTCAGCACTACAGCACCCACATCTAAGGGAAGTTTTCCTGAAGGAATTTCTCGGTGAATAGTTGCTTTAAGGAGTTGTTTTTCATCTCCTTGAGGATATTTCACTTTAAGGGCAACAACGTGTATAGGATATCCTTTCTCTGCAATTTTTTTCTTTAGCTGTTTAATTGCATCTTTTTTATTATTTTCTATCCCTATGATGATTTTTTTTGGTTGAACTATTTGAGCTGCAATAAGAATGCCTTCTAATACTTCGTCACCTTTTTCAAGCATAAGGCGGTGATCGCTAGTAAGGTAGGGTTCACACTCTACTCCATTAATTACCAGTGTTTCGACATGTTTCCCTTTAGGGACTGATAATTTTACATGAGTTGGAAAGGTAGCCCCTCCTGTTCCAACAATTCCCAAATCTTTTACCATCGTCAAAAGGGTATTTGAAGAGAGTTCTTTATATGGATAATGAGTAGTAAATTCTCCATTAGGTTGCTCTTCGTCTACTTTCACAACATATGCATTACAGGTAATACTATTCATCAAAGTAACTTCTCTTATTTCAGTGATTACGCCACTAAGGGGTGCGTGGATATCAGCTGAGATAAAAGAGGATGCTACTCCTATCTTCTCTCCCATAGTTATTGTCTCACCTTTTTCTTTTAAGGGAGTGGCTGGAGAGCCGAGGTGTTGACTAAAAGGCACTATCAATTCAGTAGGGAAAGGTAACGTCTCAACTGATTGATGTTGACTTAATTGTTTCATTCCGTCTGGGTGGATACCACCCTTTCGAAAAGTCGGCATTTTGTACATGTTGAATAACTCCTTTTCATGGGACGTAGAAATATCACCTATCATGTATACAACAAATAATAGGTTCTTGCTATAACGTCTTTCTATTGTAACTGAAAAAGGGTATAACAGTAAACATGAACCGTATTTTCCGTTACGTTTTTTGGAAACTAAAAGGGGTGAAAGTGTACGCTTTGGTAGGTAAAAGCGGAACTGGCAAAAGTTTTAGATCCAAACTCGTTGCTCAAAAGCATAATATCGAATTATTAATCGATGACGGCCTCTTAATAAAAGGGGACCGCTTCATTGCAGGAAAATCTGCAAAGAGGGAACAAAACTTTCTCACTGCTGTAAAAACTGCTCTATTTGATGATGATGATCATATGAGAGAGACAGTTGCGGCTCTACAAAGTGAAAAGTATCATCGCATTTTGATCATTGGAACTAGTGAAAAAATGGTCTACAAAATAGCAGCTCGTTTGAAACTTCCTGAACCCGAAAAGATTTTTAGAATTGAAGATATTGCATCAAAAGAAGAGATAGAGACTGCGATGCGAATTCGATTTACTGAAGGCAAACATGTAATTCCTGTTCCCACTATTGAAATTACCAGAAACTATCCACAAATAGTATATGACTCAATGAGAGTTTTCTTTAAAAACAAATCTCAGCTTCCTTGGAAGAAACAACGAGCCTTTGAAAAAACTATTGTACGCCCTGAATTTAGTAAATATGGGAAAATTACGATGAGTGAAGCAGCCCTTACCCAAATGGTAATACATACCCTCGATGAATTTGACCATATGATTAAAGTGAAAAAGGTGAGTATGAGAATTGACCCTGAAGGATATAACCTTACCGTTAAGTTACGGGTTCCTATGAAGCATCAAATTTCCTCTACCCTTAAAGAGCTCCAAGATTATATTGGGGAGTCTTTAGAGAAGTATGGAGGAATATTTGTAGCTGAAGTGAACTTAGAAATTGAAGAATGGGGATAATACTTATGAAACAGGCTTTTTAGCTCTTGTCCCTCTTTTCATTTTAGGCCCCTTATTAAATTTCTTACTTCTTTTGGTATTAATCACCCGTCCTGGAATAAAGACTGGTTTTCTTGCTTTATACCATGCAGGTAATACAACACACCCATTTCCCTTTAAAATAGAAGCACAACACTGCTCTACATCATAATTTGCTGGAGTGATGGGATGAATGAGTTCTTTCGTAAGGGAAAACATCCGAATAAAGTACTCTCTATCTTCCTCTTCTTCTCCCCTTTCACTCACTAATAATGGAGAGATAAGGGCAGAAATCATTTCACTTCTTTCTACATTATCTGTAATACCTGCATGGACCTCTGCTATTTTCTTATCAAGAGAGGCGAGAGAAGAGAGGATACTATCAAAGGAGGGAGATAGTGAGATAGATGGAAGGATATACAGAAGAATTTTGTTTTTTTGTAGTTGAGCGAATATTTGGGAGGCAGCACCACTACTGAGAATTTTCATTACTTCCTCTGTGATTCTACTACTCGATACTCTACTTAAATTTGCTCCATCTCTTTTTATTGCACGACGAACATCAAAGGAGAGTGAAAATTGAGTAGTAACTGAATACTTTACTGCCCGAATCATCCTTACAGGATCTTCAATAAAACTCTCATTGAGAGGAAGAATAGATTTTACTCTCTTCTTAGTAATATCGTGCATTGCTTTATTAAAATCGAGAATTCGACCATCGACCGGGTTGTAGTAGAGTGAATTTAGGGTAAAATCTCTTCTTTTAGCATCTTGTTCTATAGTTCCATAGATATCTGAAGGAATTTCAGGTGTTTCTACACCAGAGCGAAAGGTTGATACTTCAATAATTTTATCTCTGTAGGTAATATGAACTAACTTAAACCTCTTTCCAATTACCCTCGCATTATAAAAGAGTTTTTGAACTTGTCGAGGAGAAAGACTTGTTGCAATATCAAAATCTTTTGGCCTTTTGTTAAGCAGTAAATCTCTTACTGCCCCGCCTACAATGTAGGCACTGGCTCCACTAGTTTGTAATTTTTTAATAATAAATAATGCATCCCCATCAACATCTTCTACTTTGATGTGGTGTTCTCCTTGGTCGTATACATTCGCTATTGGAACGTTTACTCCACGATGGTCTCTTTTATAGCGTGTTCGCATTAATTAGTCCTACTAGGTTATCTTATTGCAGTTTATACAGGATTTGTTTACAATAAAATTTGTATACTAAATTAGTAAAAATTGCAACAGGAGCTAAACTTTAGATGATTCAAAGTAAAGTACTTAAAGGGTTTCGTGACTCACTCCCCTCTCAAGAAATTGTAAAGAAAAAAATTATCTCACTTCTCGAGGTAACCTTTTCCTCATATGGGTTTGTTCCCATCGACACTCCTGTACTTGAGTATACAGAAGTGCTACTTGGTAAAGGTGGAGGAGAAACTGACAAACAAATATTTCACTTTGCAGATAATGGAGGGCGTGATGTTGCCCTAAGGTTTGACCTCACAGTCCCTTTCGCCCGTTTTATGGCTCAACACTACAATGAGCTTACTCTCCCCTTTAAACGATACCACATCAATAAAGTCTGGAGAGGTGAGAATCCTCAAAAAGGAAGATACAGGGAATTTTATCAATGTGATTTCGATATTGTAGGTATTGATTCGACTTCTAGTGATGTAGAAATATTGATGATGATGTACTCATCCCTATTAACCCTCAAGTTAGAAAATGTATCAATACATATTAACCACAGAGGATTATTTAATGCATTCTTAGACTTTCATGAACTCACCCCATTTAGTGTTGAAATTCTTCGCACTGTAGATAAATTACGTAAAATTGGGGAAGAAGAGACCATTAGTCAGTTAACCCAGATAATAACAGATGAAGAAAAAGCTAAAAAAATAATTAATTTTATTACCCCATTCGAAAATGAAGATCCTTTTGTTACCATAAAAAGACTCACCGAAGAAGCAGGTGGAGAAAATGAGAGTTCAATTCGTCTTTTTGAGATATATAGTGCACTTGTCGAAGCTAACATGGCAAGTCGTATTGTAATTGACCCATCTATTACCCGTGGACTCGATTACTACACAGGTATTGTCTATGAAACATTCCTTAATGACCTTCCAGGGATTGGCTCTATTTGTTCAGGAGGTCGCTATAATGATTTAGCCTCACTCTATACAAAACAGAAACTTCCTGGAGTTGGCTCCTCAATTGGACTCGACAGATTACTTAGTGCTCTAGAGGAGTTAGGAAGCCCTTTCTTCGAGAAGAATTCAAGTGCCGATGTCATAATCTTTAACACAGATGAAAAAATGTATGGGGAGTATCAAAAAGCTGCTAATAATTTAAGAGAAGCAGGTATTCGTGTAGATGTATACCTAGAAAATAAAAAAATTAATGGACAATTTAAATACGCCGAACAAAATACTATTCCTTTTGGATTATTTATAAACGAAGAGAAATTGTACACCCTCAGGAATCTCTCTTCTCGCACTGATAATACTACAAAGTCGTTAACTTCAATTGCTAAATCAATAAAAGAAGGGCTATAAATATATGTTTACTATGCAACACCTTCCTGTCTATCAACATAGGGGTGAAATACTTGATGCCCTCAAAACACATCAAGTAGTCGTTGTAGAAAGTCCTACAGGAAGTGGTAAAACGACACAAATCCCCCTTATCCTCCATGAAAGTGGGTATACAGAAGAAAAAATGGTTGGTATTACCCAACCTCGTCGTATTGCGACATTATCTGTCTGTGACTTTATTAAACGACAAATTGATGACAGTGAATCTTTTGTTGGCTATAAAATGAGGTTTAGTGATACCACAACACCTCATACCCGATTAAAAATAATGACAGATGGAATCTTGCTAATGGAATTAAAAGCAGACCCACTTCTTTCTCAGTATTCTGTCATCTTAGTAGA
>CAYZUR010000016.1:0-13710 GCA_964481535.1 uncultured Spirochaetaceae bacterium
TCTAGAAAAATGGAAAACCCATAAACCTATGGAGCTTAGTGGTGGACAGAGACAAAGAGTTGCAATTGCAAGAGCTCTTGTCACTAAACCACTTATTGTTCTTGCTGATGAACCTACTGCAAACCTCGACTCTGTTACAGGAGAAGCAATTATAGAATTGATGAAGAAAATGAACACAGATGTAGGTACTACCTTCATATTTAGTACTCACGATCAATCTATTGTTGATATCGCAGACCATGTAATTAGGTTACGAGATGGTCTTGTCATAGAAAATAGACGAAAGAAGAGAGGTGAGTAGATGCAAAGTGTATTAATTCGAATTGCTATTCGCAATTTGCGTCTTCATCTTGCAAAAACACTCATTATTGGTTCCCTTATTATGTTAGGAATTGCAATTCTTGTGATAGGAAATTCTTTTATGGATACTATTAAAGCAGGGATTGAAAAAAACTATACAGAAAATTATACAGGAGATCTTTTTGTAGTAAATAATCGAGTTGAAGAAGTTTCTCTTATCTTCTCATCTGATGCAATGAGTAAAGGTCCCCGAAGTGTTCCCTCCTTTGATAAAGTCTCAGAGATTGTTAATTCCAACGATAAAGTAGAAAAGACAACAGGCCAGCTAAATGGATTATCTCAAGCTAGAAGTGGAGATTTAGGGGAAGCCTTCATGGTTCTTTTTGGCGTAAATCCAGAAAGTTATACTACGATGTTCCCCACAGGGGTGAATATTATAAAAGGATCTTTCTTAGATAAAGACGGATCTCCTGGTATTGTTATTTCAACAACAGTTGCTGATCAATTTGCATCTACCGCAGGTAAAGATATTGAAATTGGCGATATGATTATCTTAACAACAATTAACACAGTCAGTGGTGCTAAGATTAGAGAAGTCCCATTAAAAGGTATCCATGATTATGGAAATGCTTCGTTTGATTTACAGCTCATTAGTTTTATTGATGAGAATACACTTAGAATCATGAATGGAATGCTAGCAAATACTGCTCTGTCCCTTAATTTAAGTGATGATGAAAAAGATATTTTAGGGGATGTGAGTGAAGATGATTTGTTTGGATCTAGTGATGATGCCCTCTTTGGTACAGAGTTCATCACATCGACAAGCATAGGGGAGTCGATGTTAGATAGTGATGAGTCGTACCTCTCTGTACTCGGGGATACCAGTGGCAGAGATATAGCCCTTGAAGTAGACCCTACTGCATGGAACTACCTTCTTGTTAAGCTTAATAACTCTAATGACACCAATCGCGTTGTTTCACAGTTAAATAAACAATTTGAAAAAGAAGGAATAGAAGCAACCGCCTATGAATGGATTAAAGGGGCTGGATTAAGTGCACAACTCGCTAATACCTTAAGCATTGTTTTTAATGTCCTTATTTTCATTATTGCAATTGTTGCGGTGATTATTATCATGAATACTCTTGTTATATCCGTCTCAGAGCGATTTGGAGAAATTGGAACGATGAGGGCAATAGGGGCTAAAAAGAGTTTTGTGCGGCAGATGATTACCCTAGAAACTATGATAATATCTCTTACATTTGGAATATTAGGTGTTATTGTTGGAATAATTGTCATCCTCATATTTAGAATTGTAGGAATAGAGGCAACTAATCAATTCTTACAACTGCTTCTAGGTGGGTCTGTCTTTAGACCATCAGTTTCGGTAAGTGCAATTTTCTCATCCGTAATTGCAATCACTCTCGTAGGTATCGTTGCTTCGCTGTACCCGGTGAGCCTTGCACTGAAAGTTTCACCGCTTGAAGCAATGAATAAAGGGTAGGCAAGAGAATATGAATAATTTAATTAAAATTGCATATAGAAATGTAAGTAGACAAAAGAGAAGAAGTAACCTGTTAGGACTTGCCATTGCCTTTGGTGTGATGATGATAATCTTAGTAAATGATTATCTCAAGGTCTTGTCGTTAATACGATGACAAACTTTGAATCAATTCTTGGTGGGCATGTGTACATCACAGGGAATGTATTACTCGATAGTAAGAAAGTCTCTACCCGTATAGAAAACCCTGAAGTCATTGATGCAATTCTTCCTTCCATAAATGAGTATGTGAAGGATTATCAAAAAAGAAGTACTATTGATGGAAAGTTTATATTTAGATCTAATGTCTCGAGTGAGAATATTCAAGGGGTAAATTTTGATCAAGAAACAGAACTTTTATCGACCTTGAAAGTGGTAGATGGGAGTATTGATGGCCTCGAAAAAGAAAATGCCATTATCATCCCGTCTAAAGTTGCGACTCAATTAGGCATTGTGGTTGGAGAAGAACTCCTTGTGAGCTTTGACACAGTTACAGGACAAGCTAACGTAGGCTCGTTCATTGTGGTTGCCACAACTGATGATATGACGATGATGGGGTTTAGCTACTCATATGCTCACCTTGATTACATTAATACGCTAATAGGACTCGACAAAGAAGAGTATCAACAGCTTAATCTATTTTTGTATAATTTAAGTTCTATTCCCACAGTTCAAGAAATGTTAGAAAAAGGGATTGATGAGAAAGGATATGCATTAAAACCAAAAAGCGATTCAAATGATCCAAGTGAAAGGATGATGTTAATGTTCTCTTCTGCTGTTGATGAAGAGCCATGGGATGAAACTCGCTTTGAAGTAACAACGCTTAATGATTTTATGGATGCGGTCACCCAAATACTTGCAATCCTCAATGGAATAGCGTTGGGAGTGTTTCTTATCATGCTCGTAATTACGATGGTTGGTCTTATTAACACTTTCCACATGATTATGATAGAGAGGGTCAAAGAGATTGGTACAATGAGGGCAGTTGGAATGTTAAAAAGAGATGTTTCAAAACAGTTTATCCTAGAAGGGGTAATTCTTGTCTTACGTGGTGCCCTGTTTGGTCTTATTGCAGCGTTTGTGATCTCATTCATCCTTTCTCTTATTAGTTTCCCACTAGACTCAAACTTTGCCTTCATCATGGATAAAGGACATATAAGTGTGGTAATACAACCATTGTCTGTATTAATGGTACTCTCTATTGTTACAATAATTACGATTATTGCGGTTGCCGGACCTGCAAGAAAGGCAGCTAAATTGTCTCCTGCTGATGCTCTTAGAGCATAAAATAAAAGGAATATATATGAAAAAATTAGTGATATCGTTGCTTATTCTTACACTCATTGCCCCCATCTTTGCCATCTCTGTTAGTGATGGCCCTGAGTTGCTAAGAAAAATTGATAAAAATACAAACTTTGAAGGGGTCGATTTAACTGCCCTCATGACATTTATTAGTGAAGACCCAACTGAAGGGATAGAGAAATCTAAAGTACTTCAGTTTAGATCAGATGATGATGATAAATTCCTCCTTCTTATACAAGAGCCAACAACTCAACAAGGACAGGGGTATCTTATGATAGATGATAACCTTTGGTTTTATGACCCACAAAGTAGAAAGTTTAGCCACACTTCCTTAAAAGAACAATTTAACGACAGTGATGCAAATAACTCTGACTTTAATGAAAGCTCTTTAAGTGAAGACTACAATGTTGTTGCGCTTGGTGAAGAAAAGTTAGGGAAGTTTGATGTTTATAAGGTAGAAATAATGGCAAATAATAATGAAGTCACCTATCCTAAACAGATCCTCTATGTCACAAAAAATTCTCTACTGATTCTGAAATCAGAAGATTATAGTGCAAGTGATCGCCTCCTAAGAACCTCGTATTATCCATCATACACACAAGCGGGACCTTCATTTATTCCTAACAAGATGATCTTCATCGACAATCTTGTAAAAGGGAAAAAGACTACTATTACCGTAGGTGATGTCTCAGTAAAAGAGATTCCAGATTCCATATTTACCAAGTCCTATGTAGAGCGGGTGAATAACTAATAAAGGAGAGACTCAAATTGAAAAAAATATTAATAATGGTACTCTTCACACTTCTCATCTTCTCTCCACTCACAGCTGATTCAATGGATGATGAGCTCTTTGGTTCTGATGAAAGCAATATGGATGAAGAGCTCTTTGGTTCTGATGAAAACAGTGTGGAAGATGATCTGTTTGGAACCGAAAGTGAAGATGATTTATTTGGAGAGAATTCAGGTGACTCTTTTATTGTACAAGTTAAAGAGACTGATAAAAGTTTAAATACCCTTTTATTAACACAAGGTACAGACGGGGTGAGAGTTGGAGGATCGTTTAGTTTTAAAGGAGCTCCAGGATTTACGTGGTACCCGAGTGAAGATGAAGTAGATGCTACCTTTAGTGGCTCAATAGACTCAAAACTCTTTATCGATGCCAGAATGAATAAAGATACAAGAGTATATGGCTCTTTTGGAATTACTTATCCATTTGTAGTCCAGTCTGAGGAAAGCACAAGTAAGCCAATCTATGCTTTAAAGGAACTCTTTGCAGATGTTACCTACAATGACTCACTCTTTTTTAGAATTGGTAAGCAAACAATTAATTGGGGTGTAGGGCTTTTCTTTAGTCCAGCAGACTTACTCAACTTGAGTGACATTGACCCCCTTAATACTTCTAATGAATTAGAGGGACCAGTTGCCATAAAGATGAATGCACCAATTGGTGTTGATAACCTCTACGCCTATATTATCTCCCCCCCAACTCTCAAAGATGCATCAGATCTTGCATATGCTGTCAAGTTAGAGAAAGTAATCAATAAAACAGAAGTTGGCTTTGGTGCCTATTACCGATACGATAATCCACCAGCTGCTATGCTTACCTTCTCAAGCGGAATCGGTAAAGTGTCCCTCTTTGGAGAAGCTGTGTTGCAATATGGGTCTAATAAGAATTTTATCATAGAAAAAGCGACGAATCCTTTCTTTGATACAACTACCTACAAAGATAAATTCTTCTTCTTAGGAACTATTGGAGGGAATTACACGTATAGTGCCAAAGAGAGTGACTTCTCCTTATCACTTGCTGCTCAGTATTTCTTCAATGGGGAAGGGTATAGTGGAACTGATTTTTATGAGGCTTTGGTTCCTCCTCTAGAAGTAATAGTATCTCCAAAGGATCTCATAAATCCTGGTATGCACTATGCAGCACTAAATACTTCATTTTCTTTTACTAAAAACGTAGGTGCATCTATATTTACTATTTCAAACTTGAGTGATGGCTCAGGCCTTGTGATTCCGAGTGTTAGTTATAAGGGGATTGAAAATCTCTCTATTACACTTGATACAAGATTTGCTTTTGGTAAGAATGGGACTCAATACACTCAAACTTTAGCTTCCCCTGGGGATTCTTCATGGAGCATCTCTCCTAGTGTAAGCATTACCTTTGGGGTGTTTAATTTTTAAGTAGAACATAGCAGTTAAGAGTCGGAATAAATTAAACTTCTCTATCACAGAAGAAAAAAATATGGGGTGAATTTCACCCCACACCTTTAGATTCTTTGATTATCTATTCTTATTTAATGATTCCCTCTTTCTTTAATGTGTTTACATTTAAAGAAGATGCATAAGGGACTTCAATGGTTCCATCGTTCACCATTTTTATTACATTAGCTCTGTGTGGAGATGAGAGGTTTACTCCTGTGATCTTCCAGTTGTTATTCACAGTGGGGTATATCACTTTATTCTCTTTTATGTACTCAACAAGCATATCACGTATTGAATTTGGAGATTCCCATACTCTTTTTGCTTCAACTAACTTTTGAGTTTTTAAGGCAGATGAGTATCTATAGTTATTTACAGCTAGAGTGAGCTCTTGAGTATCTTTAAGAGGTTTTCCCTTAAACATGACATTCTTTATTCTCGATCCTTCTGGTTGTGATACATCAATTTCATACTCTACACCTTCAAACATGTCATACAGGTAGCCAGGTCTATCTGGGTTAAAGCTGATTGAGATGTCACCTGGTTTGTACGTGTTATAACAGAGAGCTGACCATTCCATATATGCTTTTAGTTCTTTGCCAGTAACAGGAACTTTATAGAGGGTATTATCAAATTTATAGATACCAAAGATGGATCCGTAGTTGATGTCACCTGCCACAATATTGCTAGTGTCACTAAATAGGGCAGCAGCTGATACATCAGCACCTGAGTTCATGAGTTGGACATTGTTAATGAGATCCATTACAGCCGTATCTCGTAACTTCCCTTCAGGAATTCCCATTATTTCGTTAATAGGTTGGAAAGTGGTAGCTGCTTGTCCAAATAACCCACCACTTGGGGCGCCATCTTTACCAGGAGCTCCTCCACTAATAAAATCTCTTGTTTCTTGATGAGCTTTTGCTACTATTGGAATTGCTCGGAAGGTTTCACTTACTTCATAGTCCACCATGTCTATAACATCCACACTAGAGGCAATTACTTTTTTATTTCTATCAAGCGTGATGTCAAAACGAACTACTTCCCTTCCCTGAGATTTTGCAGACCCAACAAGAGTATTTCCCATTACTTCTTTAATAGTCGTGTGGGCGTGCCCTAGGAGCAATACGTTGATATCTGGGTTGTGTTCGAGAATCTTTAACCCACCATCACTTCCATATTCTTCATCATACTCTGGGTAAAGTCCTACGTGGGCGACAACCACAACGAGGTCTACCTTATTTTTTATAATATCAACAACTTTCTTTGTAGCAGGTCCAACTGGAGCAAAGGTAAAGTTCTCTACTTTATCTCCATCCCAACGAGGAGCATTTGGGTTAGTCATTCCAACGATACCAATACGAAGTCCACCTCTATTGATGATAGTGTAAGGGAGAGCTGCCATTGTCCCGTCTAGTCGAGCAACGTTTCCTCCAAGGATCGGAAAATCAGCAAGTGTTTGGAGTCGAGTTATGAGATTCTCTCCAAAGTTGTACTCATGATTTCCTAGTGTCATGCTGTCATAGTTAAGATAATTCATTGCACTAATAATAGGATGAGGTCCATCTTTTTTATTGTAGATATCATCGGTGAGAATAGTTCCTTGAACAGTATCTCCGTTATCTACAAGAATTACATATGGCTCTTCTGCTCGCACCTTCTCAATGTAGGTCGCAATTCGAGCCATCCCATTATTGGTGGTTTCTTTGTCATTTTCATAACTAAAGCCCCATAGATTTGAGTGAATATCTGTTGTTCCAAGAATCACTACATGTGTCTGTCCATGATATTCCCGAGTTCCAGTTGCTACTACTATTGTTGTTACAGCTATTAAGATAAGCAAAGCAGCCATGATACGTTTTATGTATCTATGTTTCATACCCATCACCTCCAGAGGTTTTTCCTCTGATTTATGGTAGTCCTATGAGAAGGGCAAAGCAATAGAAATGAGATGAATTTTATTAAAGAAATAATTATTTAGAAAGAAAATTAAAGAACATAGGTGTCTTTTGATTTCATTGCTGCTTCAGCAAGTAATTCATCAGTTCTTCTAAGACGACGTGAGATATCACGTGCGAGGTTAAGCATCATCATGGTGTAAATCTTTAAATTACTTTTTGATAATGAATAGAAATCGCTATTATCAAGTGAAACAACGAAAGTATCTTCAAGTGCTATTGCACTTGCAGCACAGGGTTGAATATCGATAAGTTCCATTTCCCCAAATTCATCCCCGTCAAAGAGAGTAACAATCTTTCTACTCTCTTTTTCATGATGCTCAGGATATTTTTCGATCGAAACAGATCCATGGACAATAAAATAGACCTGAGAGTTGAATTCTCCTTGGCTAAGGATGCAATCTCCTTTCTTAAACTCTAGTTCTATTAAATATGGGCGTATAATGTCGAGTTCTGGATTTGTGAGACCACCAAAGATGCTATGCTTACATAAAAATGCATTCTCAACTGAACATTCATTCATGTTTTTATCATACTCTCAGCATACGCACAAATCAAGAGGATGTAAGTTTCTCTAGAATATATCTTCTTGCGCTTTTTACTCTATCACCCAATATGAAAGTCTATATCACGGTATTCACTTCTGGCAACACATAACTCTACACACATGAGTAAAGCTATTTACACATACTATGTTCTTAGCTATGATATTAACAATATTATTAGATATAAGAGTGATGAGGAAGAGGAGTGAAATTCTCCCACGGACCCGCCACTGTAATTAGGAAGAGTGATGCAAATGCCACTGGAAGTAATTCTGGGAAGGTGCTTCATGAAAAGCCTATAAGTCAGGATATTTACCTCTTATATACACCAACACACAGCTTCGTGGTCTGAGTTGTTACTGGGAATGCTTTTTTTTGCAATGTAGGTAATACTATAATTGTAACCAAATCCCCCCAAACCAGATTAGACAGAAGCACAAAGGAGATCTTGATGAAAAACATCAATCGCTTTCGTGCCATTCTAGGCGCCCTTCTCATTACCACTCTCGTGGTATTCTCACTAAGTAGTTGTTTCTTATTTGCTGAACCAGAAGTAGAAAAATGGGAACTTGTAGAGTCTTGGGGAACTGAAAGTTGGGAAATAACCGACAATACGATTACTTACCTTTATGACGATGTCATAACGTATAAAGCAAAAATTGTAAAAGAAGTAGAAGACGAATTCAATGGTGGCGATACGGTAATAGTACCAGGAGCTGCTGCTCCTAGTGATGATTATGGGTATATGGTCATTCAATACACTTATGTAAATAATACAGGAACAGGAGAAGTCGATAAGTACAATATCTTCAGATGGCAAGAGAATGCTGCAGATGATGATAAACATGACTTTACTCAGGGGTATAAAGATACAGCACCTGGGACCCCATACATTAATGAAATATTTGATACAGCAGACGCGGCTAAAAGTGGCGTAACCAATGCTAATGGGTACTTTGGTTTTACCAGTGCAGGCGCTACTGAAGTATCAGACTAATATAGTATGAAACCCTTATCCTTCTTACTTACTATTATTACTCTGTTGTTGATTTTCTCTTGCTCATTTAATGAGCAAGAATATTCTCCATATATTAATTCGGTTTATGAATATGTGTATGGAGTAGGTCAACATGCTCACGAAGTTTCATATGGGGAGAATGAGCATATGAAAGGGCAAACGAGTGATATTGTACTGCTTGGAGGATGGGGTGGATATATTGTTGCAGGGTTTGATCACAAGGTTATGAATCGGCTAGGTTTCTATGACTTAGCCATCTTTGCTCAAGGTGGAGTAGGTGATGAACCCGCTGTTATCTTTGTGATGAAAGATGTAAATAATGATGGTCTTCCTAATGATACATGGTATGAAATAGGTGGAAGTGAAATAGATGAAAATGGGTATCAGCGCGGTGCAACTGTCTCTTATTACAAACAAGATGATCACTCTTTATCTATGTTCTACACCATAAACGGTGAAAATACCCAACACGAACTTATCGAGGGATATGGAGGAAACACATCTAGCACATGGTGGTGGCCTATGTATGATACCCTTAATGATGATAAATACCATGCTATTACCAAGGGAAGTGATTCTTTAGGCTCATTTATCTTATTTTCAGGAACGCTTCTTCCCAACTCTAAAGTAGAAAACGGAGGTAACTGGGATGATATCCTAGGCAGATTTACCTATGGCTATGGAGAAAATTATAGTGGAGAAGATTACAGCTTCGTCCCCTTTGGAAGAGGGAAAAAAGGTGCCAACCTTGTTGATATACGTGACGCTATCGATAGTAATGGAGATTTTGTTGAACTAGAATATATCAACTTTATTAAAATACAAACTGGAGTTCTTCAAGTATGCGGCTGGCTTAATGAAGTGAGTAGTGAAATAGCAGGAGCTGCGGACCTAAATCTTATAGAGGGAGACTGGAGCCGTTGAAAAAAATATGTATCTTAATTTTATTCATGTTTATCACATTCTCTTTTGCTTCTTTAACTGCGACTCCTTTTTATGCATCAATGAGTCAAAAAGCCTTTGTATTTTTAGAAGCACTAGAGGTGTTAGATACTATGAATGTTATTTCATCTATGGAATATGTAGTGAATGAGGAGAGTGTGGAGACATTAATGGAGAACAGCACACGTGTAGCAGATCAAGAGAGTATGCCAACGTTTCTTCTTCTTGCCATGAGTAACCCACAATGTATCTTAACTGAAAGTGATGCATTTTCTGAAGTATTAATTCCTAAGATTGTAGTTGAATATAAAGGAGAGCATCCTTTAGAGAAATTAGAACTTATTCTTACCCTTGGTCAATTGTTTGATAAAGAGTATAAGGCAAAAGAACTCTATAGAATAAGTAAAGAGGAATATCTTACTCTTATTTCTTTTGTTAAAAGTGTAGAACATAATCAAATAAATGTAACACTAAAGAGTGATGATGAGTGGCTTATCTCACTCTTTAAAGATGCGGGAGTGGATGTAGAATTAGGGAGAGTAGAAGAAGGACATGAACCTATCTTCTCTATTGATAAAGATGGCAAAGAGATGTGGTATTCTTTTTCTAAACGGATAAATGGATATGGCTATAGTGATATCAACAGTAGCGCGATACTCTATCCTCAGTACCTTCTTAATGATATCATCTCACTATTATACCTCTCAATTGATGAATCGAACCTTACCTATATTCAAAGAATAGATGAGGAGAAATTATGAAAAATTTATCTTTTTTTCTATTACTTTTTTTCACCTTTTCTTTTCCCTTAGTCTATTCTGTCTCTATTGATACCTACTACATCACAAGTAAAACTGATACATCAAACACCCTTTCTTCTGCATTCAATGTAAAGACAGTAATAATTGATGAAGAGAATTTATCTCGTAGTGATAGTGTGAAAGAAGCCTTAGAGAAAGTTCCTGGTGTGACAATATTTTCCATGGGAGGGCCAATGGAATCCTCCCTTGTGAGACTCAGGGGCTCTACTGTTGAACAGGTGGTGATACTCGTAGATGGACGACGCATCAATTCAATTCAAAGTGGTAAGTATGATATCTCTAGTATTCCCTTATATAATGTTGAAAAAATAGAAGTTATAGAAGGAGCTTTGAGTTCTCTCTATGGAGAGAATGCAATTGGGGGAGTGATCAATATTGTTACTAAGCGTAATAGTAAAGAAGGAACCTTTATTACAAGTGATCTCTCTTATGGATCGTACAATACGATAAGAGGATCAGTGTTTCTTCAATCAAAAAAAATCTTATCTTCGTTACTAATTCACCCTTTTACTCAATCTCCTATCGATTATCCCTTATCTTCTTTTTCCTATTCACTTGGAGCATTTGCTCACTATAGCGATGGAGAGTACCCATATGTGCATCAACTTACAAATAACGACCTTACTCGAATTAATGCTGATGGAATAAAAGTTGGACTCACCTCCACCTTTACTTTTGATATTAATAGGGCAAAAGAGATAGCTTTGACAGGGGAGTTCTCCCTTTACCTAGATGAAAAAGGAGTTCCGGGGGCGATAGAATTTCCTTCCTACTATGCAACTCTTAGTGATAAAAAAATGAGTACTTCAATTACATACCAATATAAAAATAATCCATTCTTTGCAATTGTTGTAGATTCCACCCTTTCATATACACATAGATTGTGGGATCCTAATAGTACAAGCAGTAACCAAAATCGTTTCTCTGTGCATGAAAATAGTACAACATCGCTTGCTATTCGTCTCAATAGGGATGATGAAGTTGGCCTCATTAGTTCATCCTTTGCTATTCGCTCATCTTTTCGCTATGACACCCTTAACTCATCTGATTTAGAGACTTCTAATAATAGCGGGGTACGAGTGAGAGGCTCTTTTTATCGCACTCACTTAGACGCAGCTATTCATGATACATTTTCCTATAAAAACATCTCAATTGTTCCATCTTTCAGGGTAGATACTCACACAATTGGTAATAATGCTAATTCTGATACCTCTAGTTCGACTCACCTTAGCTCTAACATAGGCTCTTCATTCTCTTTCTATGAGAATCTTATTATTCGTCTAAATTTTGGTTCTGCCTATAGAGTACCCACTTTTGATGATATGTTTTGGTCTTCTAGCGCCTTTGCTGTGGGAAATCCCTATCTTAAGAGTGAACACGCATCTTCTTTTGATGTGGGAATTGATTATGAAGTGAACCGTTTTATCTCATTACGTGCTCTTTATTTTGCTATTTCACTTGATGATTTGATTCAATGGGTTCCAGGAGCTGATGGAAAGTGGTCTCCTCATAACATAGGGAATGTTGAAAAGAGAGGAGTTGAAGGGACTGTTCAAGTAGATGTTCTTCTTAGGAATATTTTGTCCTCTTTAGCACTTACTTACCAATGCATAGATGCTGTTGATGTTACCCCAAATCTTGCGACTTACAACAAGCGCCTTCCCTTCATTGCACCTCATGTGGTAAAAGGAATACTCTCCGTTGGTAATAAGGATACGTGGAATGCAGAAGTCGATCTCACCTATACAAGTTATAGATATATTACTGCATCAAATACCAAAATAGTTCCACATAACCTTCTTCTTAATGCTTCCTTTTTCTATTCAATTACCCCTCAATGGTCTGTTAGTGCACATATCAACAATATATTAAATCGTGAGTACTACGATGCTCAGTTTTACCCAATTCCTGGGATACATGGGAAAGTTAGTATTGCTTACAAAGGAGAAAAACGATGAAAAAACGAATGATGAGAGAAACCATCGTACTTACTATTATCCTCCTTATGGTCTCTTTACTTCTTAGTTGCGACCCATCCTTTACGATAGGAAAGAGAGATAGTGAGCCGAATAAAGAAGTCTTTGTAATTCATGGGTTAGGTCAAACGATAGCCTATTATGATATTGATGAAGAAAAATTTCACAGCGAAAGTTCTAATGGGGAATCTTTTTTAGTTGGAAGTAGCCCAAATCAACTCGTCATAGATAAAGATAAGAACCTCCTATATTGTATAAATTCTTTAGATAACTCGATTACCTATTTTTCCCTCTCTACATTAGAATGGATCGATGAAGTATATCTTGGTGTGGGAATTAATCCTTGGAATATGAGCATGAATAGTGACAACTCATCTATTGCGTATATCAGCGGATGGATAAGTAATGAAATTATTATATTTGATCTTATAGAGAAAGAAATCTTAAAGAGGGTATCCTTAGCTCAATATGGAAACCGTCCTCAAGGAATCATCTATCATGATGGCTATCTCTATACATCCTATGTCTCCTATAGTAGCGGCTCCTTTGGTAATGGTGGGGTAGTTGTTCATCAAGTAGATAGTAACGATCTTGTATTTGTAGAGGATATAAAAACAGGTAGTGGGTCAAACCCTCAATCTATGTTTGTTGATGAAGATACTCCGTCTCTTCATGTTATTTGTACTGGAGTCAATGATGAAGATTTTGCAATCAGTAATGATGGTAAAGTTGAAATCTATACTATTAATAGTGATGGCTCACTCACTTATACCACCACTCTTTCTATTGAAGGATCTCCTCTTTTCTCTCCGTCTGCGATTGATGAAATCAATAATATTGTGTACCTAGCAAATACAGGTGGCTATATTACCTCCTACAATAAAAATTCAAATATGGTTGTTAACTCTGCTACTACTCCTTTATATAAAGATGATGAAGTAAATCTTTTTAGTTCAGTTGCTTACTTTGATGATACCCTCATGGCTTCTGCTTTTAATAACGATTATCTTGTGCTTCTCGATACTGATGGTGTTGAATTAATGAGAATCCCATCCGGTGATGGACCTCAGTTTCTTATAAGAAAGGAGAGGTGATATGAAAAAGATTGTTTT
>CAYZUR010000017.1:0-13655 GCA_964481535.1 uncultured Spirochaetaceae bacterium
TTTGAAGCAGGATACAAAGATATGGTAACCGGGGTATCAGACATGATCCCAGTTGAAGCTCAAATCAAATTATTAGTTGAGCTCACCGGTGCTAAAACTGTTGGAAATATCTATGCGAGTGGGGAAGCAAATGGTGTTATCTTAATGGAAATGGCCCAACAAGCATGTAAAAACCTTGGCGTTGCTTTTGTTACTTCAGCTGTTGCTAACACAAGTGAAGTTATGAGTGCAACTCAGGCTATTATTGGAAGAGTTGATGCTCTTTATATTGCAACAGACAACACTGTTATTTCAGCCCTCCCATCAATTGATGATGTTGCTAATAAAGCAGGAGTTCCTCTAATGAGTGCAGACCCCTCAGGCGTAGACGGACTCAACTTCTTAGTAGCTATGGGATTTGATTACTATAAAATAGGGAAAGCAACTGGTAAAGTTGTCGCCCAAATTATTGATGGTAAGACTCCTGGAGAAATTGGAACAGTATTTTTAGCTGAACCTAGTGATTTTGAATTATGGCTTAACCTCGATGTAGCGAAGAAATTAGGAATCACAATTCCTTCTTCACTCCTTGACGAAGCTGCTGCAATTTATGAGAATGGGAAAAGAAAATAAATCTAGAAAGATATAGGTATACTACAGAATGATTGAAGGAATTTTTGTTGATGGATTGATTTTTTCCATCATGGTATTGGGTGTGTTGATTTCATACCGTATATTAGATTTCCCAGATTTAACTACCGACGGCTCCTTTGCAACAGGAGCCGCCGTTGCGACTATGGCAATAGTTAATGGAATGGGATTATTTGTCGCTATCATCCTTGCAACTCTCGCTGGAGCTGTTGCGGGTATGATTACTGCTACTATTCACAACCGATTAAAGGTTCCTGGATTATTAGCAGGGATACTCACTATGACGATGCTTTATTCAATAAACATCCGAATTTTGGGAGGAAGAGCGAACGTACCTCTGTTACGTATCACCACACTTTACACAGAAATTCCGAAATACTTATCATTTCTTCCAGGATCGTGGGCTCTACTGGTCGGAACTCTTCTCATCGTTATTATTGTAAAAGAGTTGATGGATGTCTTTTTTAGAACTGATTTAGGAATTGCCATTGGCGCTCTTGGCAGTAATGAGCAGATGATAGTTTCCATGGGAATTAACCCAAGATTATTAAAACTTATTGGAATAGCCCTCTCTAACGCCCTTATTGCACTTAGTGGAGCCCTTCTTGCTCAATATCAAGGATTTGCTGATGCAAACTTAGGAGTAGGAATGGTAGTTCAGGGCCTTGCTGCTATCATGATAGGTGAATTCTTATTTTCTAGTAACAAGATTTTCTTTTTAACGTTGAGAGTAATCTTTGGAGCTATTATCTATAAAGCACTTATGTTCTTAGGTCGCTACTATGGATATTACATCAATCTTACTCCGAGTGACCTTAAACTCCTTACTGGTATTTTAGTTATTGTCTCTTTAATAATTGCCCAAACTCGAAGTGCCGCTAGTTCAATGGATGCAAGAAAGAAAGCTATCAAACGCAATGTTGAACGAAGAAAAGGGAATAAGGAGTCAGATAATGCTTAAGATTGAAGAAGTATCCAAAGTCTTTTATCCAGGGACCGTGAATGAAAAAGTTGCCTTAGAATATGTTAATCTTACAGTGAATTCAGGAGATTTTATTACAGTTGTCGGAAGTAATGGTTCTGGAAAGAGTACACTGTTTAATTTAATTGGGGGAACCTACCCTGTCACTGGTGGAAAGCTCGTCCTCAATGGAAAAGATGTCACCAATACCCCTGAATTTCGTAGAGCTTTTATTATTGGAAGAATATTTCAAGACCCAACTATTGGAACTGCTGCGAAGATGTCTATTGAAGATAATATGATTACAGCATTCAAAAAAGGGATGAAAGGATTAAGAATTTCATTAAATTCGCATAAAAGAAAACTCTTTAAAACTGAGTTAGCACAATTATCTATGGGACTCGAGAACAGATTAAAAGATAATGTCGGACTCCTTAGTGGAGGTCAGCGTCAAGCGCTCACCTTGCTAATGACCGTGTTATCACGTCCACAGATGCTCCTCCTTGATGAACATACTGCTGCACTCGACCCAAGAAATGCTCAAATTGTTATGAATCTCACCACTGAATTCATTGAAAAATATCACCTCACATCTCTTATGGTAACCCACAACATGCAACATGCTATTGACTATGGTAATAGACTTATCATGATGGATGAAGGAAATATTATTTTGGATGTGAAGGGTAAAGAGAAAAAAGAGTTAACTGTATCTAAATTAGTTGAATTATTTAAGAAGATTAAAAATAAAGACTATACGAGTGATGAGGATTTATTAGCCCCATAATGAACAGAGCCAAGCTGATGTAGCTTGGCTCTTTCTCTATAGTTTTTGTGGTCTTTTCTTTATTTTGTTTCTTTGTTATTTCTTCTTTTCAATCTTTTGCATGAAATCAATTTTTTCACCTGTTTGCCATAACTTCTCAATGTTGTAGAATTCTCTCAAATCTCTTCCCATTAGGTGAATAACGATATCTCCACAGTCAATGAGTTCCCACCCATCTCCTGCAACATTTTTGTGTCTGTTTATTACAGTAAGATCTCTCTCTGCTAAAAACGTCCATAACTCTTTGGCTACCCCTTTAAGGTGCCCTATTGAGTTAACAGTTGATACGATAAAACAATCTGCCCATCCACTTACTTCACTTACGTCAATAACAATTGTATCTTCACCTTTATTATCTGTAATAAATTGTGCGATCTCACTCACTGTCTTTTTACTCTGTGCATCCATCATATGTAGAAAACTCCTTACTTTTTTCTTATTTCTTCTAAAGCTCTCATCAACCATTCACTCATGTTCCGTCTATTGAGGGAGATATCTCCTTGAGGTTGAAAAAACTGGCTTACTTTGTAGACTCGTAGTACATAATCATCTTTCTTAAGATTTCCATACACTCTCATTACATCGTTGACACTCGTGTTATTGCCTATAAGAGACTCTAGTGTACCGATGTTGATAATTTTACTCAAGTCATCCGTACCCTCTATAATATAATTAACTCTTTGGATGTGAGTAAATTGTTGCCTTTGGTATATATCTTCCCAATCTCCCTTCTTTCCTTCAAGAAGATAATCATGAGGGAGGGAGAACAAATATTGAAGTGCTCCTAGGTTATCACTTGGTGTGTCAACCTTAAGTAATGTACCCCTAAAAGAAAGGAGGTCATTCATTGAAATGGAAGCTACAAGTAGATACTTTTCTTTCTTGTTAAATACGACAATTGATCCCCATTCATCACTCGAAATATAGATAACTTCATCTTTACCACCACTATTACACCCGAAAAAGAGTGGTAAGAGGGTGAGAATAATGATGATAACAATGAATTCTTTTCTCACCTAAAAGTTCCATTTTTCATTAAAAATTGATATAAATCAGTAGTAGAAGTAGCTACTTCTTTTCCATTTTCTTTCATATGTTTCATATGAAGGGATACAACACGGAGTGTGAGCTCTTCTAATGAAGCACTTGTGAGAAGTGATGTTCGTTTCTCATCGCTCAAATAGACCCTTTTTGGTTCCATAAAATCAGCACAGTACAGGAGCGCGCCGAGAATTCCCATCTCTTTAGACCCTAAAGAGTGCCATCTCACAGCACTCTTCATATACTCTTTATTCAGAAATTCATATTCACTCATTATCGTAGCAGCTACAGGAGCATGTAAGAGAATGGGAAAATGGATCTCTTCTTCTTCTATTTTTACACAATGAATTGAAATGTAATGGGTAAGTGCGCTCTCGTTCCATTCTCGACAGGTATCATGAAAGAGAGAAGCATTAATAATATCTTCTTTATGAGTTTCTAAGAATTGATGATGATATCTCGCTGCTAACAATATTGCGTACTGTGATGTACTGATACAATGTTCTTGTCTTTTCTTAGAGAGAGTGTGTGTTAGTTCAACTATAATGTCGTTGGTAGAGTTCATAATCTATTATATAGTCTAATACAGAATCACTGAGTAAGGAAGAGAGTGTATGGAGAGAACTTTTTGCACTTCCTAATAAATTCCTTATAGTTGATGAACTACAAGGGAAAGGTTTTACCTTAATATATTCACCCTTAATATGTTCTGGTAATGGAGAGTGGTGATGATTGTCTCTATTAACTACAATAAAATAGACTATTGAGATAAGTTCTTCTGCCCTATACCACACATCAAGGGAGGGGAGAAGATCGTCCCCAATAGCAATAGCGAGAGTGCCACTAACATCATAACGATTGTATATATCGAGGGCAGTATCATACATGTAACTCTTACCACCCCGCTCAATCTCTGCTAAATCAACGACTATTTCAACTTTTCTATCATCACTATAGATTTGACTATAATCATCTAATCCCTTATGAATGAGTTCAAGTCTCTCTTCATCACGTATTGCTTTATTGTATTGCTTATGTGGTGGCTCAAGGGTTGGTACAACAATAATGCGCTCGTAATCAGAATGAGTTACAATAGCATGAATCAAATACAAATGTCCGAGATGAATTGGGTTAAAGGTTCCACCAAAAATGATTGTCTTCACACGTTATCTCTATATTCTGCATCATTGTTTACAATAGTAGTAAAACCATCACCTTCAACCTCATCTTTATGAGTATAGGTAATGTGAATAAAAGCTTTTTTAATATCTTCTAATCCTTCACTTGTTATGTTTGACAAAGGATACACATGATACTCTTTTATTGTTTTTTGTAACTCTTTAAGTCTTTCCCAGGTTCCCTCTTGATCAATTTTTGTCCCGATAATAATGCGAGGTTTTTGAACTAGATCCGGAGCATAACTCTTTAACTCATTAAGAAGTGTTGCATAGGCTGTAAGGTAGGTATCATCAGATAAATCGATGAAGAATGCTAATGCTAACGTTCTTGAAATATGGCGTAGGAATTTAAATCCCATACCAATACCCTCAGAAGCCCCTTCAATGAGACCTGGAATATCAGCAAGAACCACATCATGATCATCATACCTAAACATTCCTAGTTGAGGAATTTTTGTTGTAAAAGGGTATCCAGCAACTTTTGTATGAGCATTAGTGAGGTTATTTAAAAGAGAAGATTTACCTGCATTAGGAAATCCAACAAATCCAATATCTGCAATAACAAGAAGTTCTACACCGAGACGTACTTCTACCCCTCTTTCACCAGGTTGAGCAAAGCGCGGAGTCTGCCTTGTGGAGGTTTTAAAGTGGTAGTTACCCTGTCCACCTCGTCCACCTGTCAAATAGACAAAACTATCAAGACCAGTGAGATCTTTTATAATCTCTCCTGTCTGTGAATCTTTTAATACAGTACCAGGGGGAACAGGAATCTCAATGTTTTCACCATCTCTACCGAAACAGCGATCACCCATACCATTCTTACCATTCTCCGCTTTAAAGGAGCGTACTTTTTTCAAGTGAGAGAGAGTTCGTAAATTGTTTCTTACAACAAATACTACATCTCCACCACGACCGCCATCTCCCCCATCGGGGCCACCCTTAGGGATATATTTCTCACGACGAAAAGAAACACAACCGTTGCCCCCGTTTCCGGAGGCAACATCTATATAGGTCTCATCTGAAAATCCAAACATTTATTAATCTCTATCGTAATTCCTGTAATTTACGCAGAAGGAAGTATACGAATATATTTTCGGTTATTTCTTATATGGAAATCAACCGAGCCGGCTTCTTTTGCAAAGAGAGTAAAATCTCTTCCACAGCCAACATTATCCCCTGCGTGGAATTTATTTCCGTGTTGTCTTACTAGAATTTCTCCAGCTTTAACAAGTTGTCCACCAAAGCGTTTCACTCCAAGACGTTGAGAATTGGAATCGCGACCGTTTCTGCTGCTTCCGCCACCTTTCTTATGTGCCATCTCTAACTCCTTAAGCCTTAATGTCTTTAATGGTAATCATCGAATATTTCTCTCGATGTCCTTGAGTTCTTCGATACCCTTTTCGTCTATGAAACTTGAAGATTTTAATCTTCTTGTCCTTCACTATTTCCCCAACGGTAGCAACTACTTGTGCTCCACTTACGTATGGAGTACCAAACACAGATTTTTCACCATCCTTAAGGGCGACAACTGTATCGAAGGAGACCTCTTGTCCCAGTTCAATATTCATTTTGTCAACTTTAAGTGTAGCGCCTACTTGCGCTTTGTACTGCTTGCCTAGAATTTCTACGAGTGCGTACATCTATATACATCCTTATCCAATAATATGCAGACTCTCTTATATCATAACAGATTAATAATTACAAGAGGTCTTTGTAAGTTCAATTACATAGACTCTAAAAATGGGATTCCTACTATATAGTAAGCATTTTTCAAGACTTGCAATACCATGCTAACCAACGTAACCCGTGCTTTAATAAGAGTTTTCGTTGGTGCTTTTAAAATTTGATGGTCATGGTAATACCGACTAAATAAACGAGATACATCGTATAAATAGGAGGTAATTACTGATGGATTATACTCTTTTGCGGCGAGGGTGACAAGACTTCCAAACAAAGCAACGCTCTTAATTAATTCTCTTTCATCTTGTAGTGAAAGAAGAGAAGGATCAAAAGGTACTGTATCAAACTCATCTTTCATATCCTCCCACTTTCTCAGCATGCTACTAATTCTCGCCCCCATATATTGTAAATACGGACCAGTGTTTCCATTAAATGAGATAGAATCATCTGGATTGAAGATCATATCCTTTGTAGCAGTTGTTTGTAAAAGGTAATAATTAAGGGCTCCAAGGGCAATATCACTACTTACTTCATCAACATTAGAAACCATATCTTCTCTCGATTTAGCAATAATTTCATTTTTAGCAAGAAGTGTGAGTGAAGCTACTAAATCATCTGCATCTACTACAGTCCCTTCCCTACTTTTCATTTTCCCGTCAGGAAGGTTCACCATACCGTAGGCAAGGTGGAAAAGATTTTCAGCCCACTCGTATCCTAATTGTGCTAATACATAAAAGAGCACTTTGAAATGATAAGCTTGTTCACTTGCAACAACAAAGATGAGTGAGTCAAAAGGCCATTTTTCATGCCTCTGTATTGCAGTTCCAATATCTTGAGTAAGGTAGAGGGAAGTGCCATCTTTTCTTAAGACAACTTTTTTATCAAGATTAATAGGTTCAAGGTCTATCCACACAGAACCATCTTCTTCTTTATAAAACACCCCTTTTTCTACTCCTTTATGAACGATATCTCTCCCTAACTTGTAGGTATCACTCTCATAATAATATGCATCAAAGGAAATTCCCGTTTTATTGTATGTTTCATTTACACCATCTAAAGTCCACTTGTTCATGGTATGCCAGATGGAAAGCACTTCTTCATCGCCATCTTCCCACTTTTTCAACATATCTTGAGCTTGCTGTGTTGCACTAGGATCTTCTTTCTCCCAAGCAGCAAAACGAACATAGTACTTACCAACAAGATGATCCCCTTTAATGCCAGAGGATTCAGGGGTCTCTTTGTTAGAGAATTTATTATAGGCGAGCATACTTTTACAAATATGGACACCTCTATTGTTGATGAGGTTCACTTTTTGGACCTCAGCACCATTTGCCTCTAATAGACGAGAAATACTCATCCCTATCGCATCATTACGAAGATGTCCTAAATGAAGTGGTTTGTTTGTATTTGGACAGCTAAATTCAACCATCACATTTTTATTCTGTAAACGCAGGGAATGTCCATATTTCTCTTTTTTCTTACTCACTTCTTTCTCTATGTGAGAGGCAAGAGAGGCTACATCAATAATAATATTTAAATATGGACCTGCAGGAAGCAGTTGTTCGAGACGTATATCTTCTTTTTTACTTAATCTATCACTAAGCATCTTTACAATATTTGGGGGAGAAGTTTTAAATAGTTTTGCATAGGGGAAAAGAGGGAAAGCTAAATCGCCCATCTCTGGTTTGGGTGGAGTTTGAACAACAAGTTCATCCATCTCTTTATATAGGGAAACATCGATGTTTTGCTCTTTAGCAATCTCTAATAATTCATCACTTATGATCTTTTTCCAATCTTCTTTTATCTGCTGTAACATTCAATACTCTCCAACATACTCATCGTATTAGTTTTCACTAGTACTATACAAATAAGAGAGCTATATATGCAAGGTGACAATTATCTATTGAGAAAATATGATCAAATCACTATAGTTAGTAGAAACAGGAGCTTATATGGAACATATAGAAATTGACATTGAACAATTTATCCCATCATATCTAAAAAGTTTTGATAGATTTGAAAAATCTAAATATATTTCATTTCGCCCAGCCCCCAGTCGCGTTGAATTAATTGAGACTATTTTCGATATCTTTGAACTACTTTTCCCAGGACGAAGCGGACAGGGTGTTCTTGATAAAGATACTGTTGTGGAATTTATTACTAAGCTAATGAAAAAAGTAACAAACGAATTAGAAAAGCATATCTTTTTAGGATGGTTTTACGAAAATCCGTATCAGTTACTCGATAATGATACTGCTCAATATAAAGAAATTGCTCGAGTTACTACAATAAAATTTCTTCAAGCACTCCCAGAGATTCGGATAAAACTAAAAGAAGATGCTAAAGCTGCATATGATGGTGACCCAGCTGCAACAAATATTCAAGAAACAATTCTCACCTATCCTGGAATATGTGCACTCACTATGCACCGCATAGCAAACTTTCTTTATAGAGAAAAAGTGCCACTTATTCCAAGAATGTTTAGCGAAATTATTCACAATCAAACAGGAATAGATATTCATCCAGGGGCAAGGATTGGTCGATCTTTATTCATTGATCATGGTACAGGTGTTGTTATTGGAGAAACTACAGTGATAGGAAATCATGTGAAGATGTACCAAGGGGTAACCCTCGGCTCGTTAAGTTTTCCAAAAGATGCATGTGGTAAACTCATTAGAGACCAAAAAAGGCATCCAACTATAGGAGATTATACTACAATTTATGCTAATGCTGCAATTTTAGGTGATATTACTATAGGGGACCATACAATTATTGGTTCAAACTCTTGGATTCATCACGACATTCCATCATACAGCTTTGTGCAAAATGAAGAACCCAAGACAATTATTAGAGAACGAGGAAGTAAGAAAACACCTAAGAGTTAGCGCTCATTAATCATGTGTATATATTCACTTGGAGTTTGATTACAATAACGCTTAAACACCTTACTAAAATAGTTTGAGTCACTAAATCCAAGACGTTTAGATACTTCTTTTATAGAAGTCTCTCCATCTTCAAAATAGAGTTTAGCTAAACTCATTCTCTGAATACTTACATAGGCAGGAATAGACATTCCTGTCTCTTTCTTAAACTTTCTCGAAATATGAGAAATATGAGTGTTGTGCATCCTTCCTAAATCTTCAATTCTTACATCTTCACTCAAATGAACTGTTAAATAGGTCACTATCTGTTTAATCATTGGAGAATACGAAGAAACGGAGAATTCAAGAACAGCCTTTGAGTAATCAAGGGCAATTTGACTATAAAGAACCTCATCAAGATGAGAAACAGAGACTGCATGTTCAATCATCAAATTATACTTATTGCTCATCGTATAGAGATACAGAGATTGTAACCCACCACTACGAGCAGCATTACGACACAGTGCATTTAGACTAATGAGATGATTCTTACAACATCGAAGAGCTTTAGATGCGACAATATTGCCATCACAACAAGGAAGATTAGTTGCACTCCTTCGCTGCAGAAGAACTTCTTCAACCTTATAAGGGTTTCCCCATTTTACTGCATGTAATAACTCTTGTTCCAATTCATACGCATGTTCTATTTGAACTAAATTAAGATGCTCAGGGAGTTTAGATTCTAGTTCAAAATCATTGTTTTTGTGTTCATCCATTGCTTCACCTTTTATTTAGAATACTCACATTTTATAAATATTGCAAGTAAAACCATGCGTAAACAATTTGAATAGAAAAAAGAAGACGATAATTATCTACTATTGTGGGCTTTAATAAAGTCTTCTTATTCTACACACAAAAATTTCATTAATTACTCTATTAATTTTAGAGAGTTTCTATCTTTCTAATAAAAGAAGAAACTGGTATGATATATAAAAAGATGAGGAGTCCTATCGTGTTGAAAGATAAAGTAATTGTAGTAACTGGAGCTGGTGGAGTCTTATGTAGTGAATTTGCTCGCCATTATGCAGAACTTGGAGCAAAAGTAGCTCTTCTTAACAGATCAACTGAAAGAATAGTAAAATTAGAAAAAGAACTCACCGAAAAGGGTCTCATTGGAAAAGCTTACGGATGTGATGTCCTTGATAAAGAGCGATTAGCAGTGGTACATAAAGAGATTATTCGTGATCTAGGACCTGTCGACATATTAGTAAATGGTGCTGGTGGAAATATGGATATGGCAAATACTGGCAATGAATACCATGAATTAGAGCTAGATCCCTCAGTGAGATCTTTTTTTGCATTAGACTCTTCCTCTATTTCAAATGTATTTACCCTCAATTTCATGGGGACACTTCTTCCTTGCCAAGAATTTGCATCAGATATGGTAGGTAAAGAGGGTTGTTCAATCCTTAATGTATCATCTATGGCCTCATATAACCCTCTAACCAAAGTACTTGGGTATTCAGCTGCAAAATCTGCAGTGAACAACCTCACTTCCTGGTTAGCAGTTCATTTTTCTCATGTCGGAATTAGAGTAAATGCTGTTGCTCCTGGCTTCTTTAGTACTGCACAAAACAAATCGCTATTATTTGATAAAGATGGCAATTGGAGTGCGAGAAGTAAAAAGATTATTGATGGAACTCCTATGGGACGTTTTGGAATACCTGAAGACTTATTAGGAACTATTACCTATCTTGTTGACAGTTCAATGAGTGGATTTGTTACTGGTGTGATTATTCCTGTTGATGGTGGGTTCAACGTCTATTCAGGGGTATAAAACCTCTTTAAAGATAGCTATGGGATTATCAAATGAAGCACTTTCATCTATTTTTGCTTTAATTAAAGCACCACGATTAATAGATGAAGGAGCTTCTTTTATTTCTAATTTCAAATAATTTCCACTAATCCCACTCACTCTATTCTCTACGATACGCTCAATAATAACTTCAACTTCTTTATTTGCCATATCATTAATATAGCGCCTCGTGTGAATAACTGATAACTTTCTTAAAGAGGTAGCCCTTTCATCTCTCAAATATTCAGGAACTGGATCTTTTGCACCAAACAGTGGAGTAGATGGACGCGGAGAATAAGGAAATACATGAATTTGACTCACATTGAGTTCTTTTAACCGGTCAACACTCTCTTTAAAATCATCTTCTTTTTCTCCTGGAAGACCTGTGATCATATCACATGCTATAAAGGGGGTATCTTTTACTTTTCGTAATGCATTCACAGCTTTGTTGACAACATCATAGGTATAATGGCGGTCAATTCTTTGTAACACAGAATCTGAAAGGGACTGGAGAGGAAGGTGAAAATGAGGTTGAATTCTCTCATCTTTAAGTACCTCTAATAGTCCATTTGTAAAGCAATCAGGTTCAAGTGATGAAAGTCTAATTCTCATATGAGATGAGAGTACTTTCAAAATATGAATTAACAGATGTTCCAAAGAGAGGCCTTGAAAACTATACTGACTTATATTAACCCCAGTGAGGACTATTTCTTTGTATCCTCCCTTTTCAAGGGCGATGCATCTTTCAACAACTTCATCAATAGAGAGAGAAATACTCATCCCTCGTGCTATGGTCACCCTGCAATAGCCACAAGAGTTATCACATCCATCTTGAATCTTTAAGAAAGCCCTGGAGTGCAAAGAGAAACTTGCAGCGTCATAATCAAAAGTAGAATGTTCTACCTTCTCCTTAAGAATTGAATACACTGCTTCAAAAAGGTCTCCATCAGCAACTATTCGGTTTTGTAGTGTATGAGCGAGAGTTAAAAGCTTTGGTTTTTCTTCTAAAGAGACCACAATCACCCTATCAATGAGATTTTGTATTACCTCTTCTTCCATTTGAGCATAACAACCAGTGACAATAATAATTGCATTACTATTCTCTTTATGATACTTACGTATCATTCTTCTTGCTTTTTGTTCAGCTTTCGTAGTGACGGTACAGGTATTAATGATGTAGATATCTGCTACTTGGGAAGAAGTAACTAATTCAAATCCTGCGTTAACAAAAGAATCCGCTATTGCTTCACTCTCACACTGATTAAGTTTACATCCTAGGGTATAGATGAATAATTTCATGCATCCTCCATACTCTTAGACTCTTCAATTTTAAGTCGAGTTAATATTTTATCAGTTGCATCTTTCACATCACATCTCATATCAGCAGCATATGGATTATATCGCTGTAAATCGTAAAATAACTGAATATTGTCATTACATGTTTGCTCTACAATACTCATTAAATTTTTATATCCAACTGTAGCAAGCTGTGTCGGGCGTAAGTAGAGTTCATCAAGAACTCTTCCTACAAAGTGAGTGACCCCTTGAGAATAGGCCGCTTGTTTATCATGCTCATTTGGACTCATGATGATAACATCTAGGGCCATTTCTTTAAAAAGAGAGAGCCAGTAATCACGCGCCTGGTCTGAACAACGTAAAGGATGAAACACGAGAGGAAGACCTTTTATTCCATTTTTAGCTGAATCTGGGCCAAACATAGGGTGAGTTGCAATAAGCGGTTGTTCTACATTGAGAATATCTAGCATCAATTCAGCTGGATAGACTTTCACAGAACAGGTATCAACAATAATGGTGTCTTTTGAAATGTGATCTTTAAGGGTGTGAAGAGCTTCCTGCAATGATGATATTGAAACACATAAAAATATAACATCACACTGACACAATGAATCAAAATCGACTATTGTGACTCCATCTATTGAGAAATCTCTTTTACTTCGGTTGTATCCTACAACTTCTACTTTTTGAGCTAAAAGGTGAGCCCAAAAAGCTCCAAAACGGCCTAAACCATATACTCCAACTTTCATATTCACCTACCATATCATAAATATTCTCATCTCTACAATCTATCAAAAAAAAGGTTGACTAAGGGATACAACACTTTTATTGAATGTGGTATTCTGATGTAGTAATACATATTGCTAAGGGGTATAAAACATGTCATTTTCACAAACAATGAAAAATAAGGCTATTGCCTTACAAAAATCTCTTGTCCTTCCAGAAGGATTAGAAAAAAGAACTCTTCAGGCTGCAAGAAAGGTCATGGATGAGCATATTGCAAAAACGGTATTCGTCCTTGGAAACGAGAAAGAAATTACCACATTAGCACATGAATTAGGTCTCAACATAGATGATATTACTATTATAGATCCACTCACTTCCTCTCATCTTGATAAATATGCTAATGAGTATTATGAAATAAGAAAGCATAAAGGGATGACAGTAGAAAAAGCTCTTGAAGTAATTACACAACCACTTTACTTTGCAGCAATGATGGTTCACTTACGCCACGCTGATGCAATGGTTGCAGGAGCTGTCTCAACAACTGGAGATGTGCTGAGAGCCTCATTTCAAATTATTAAAACAAAACCTGGTATTAAAAGTG
>CAYZUR010000018.1:0-13375 GCA_964481535.1 uncultured Spirochaetaceae bacterium
AATCATAACATATGCTTTTGGAGGAACTCATGGAGCAAAAGAAATTTAAAACCGAGGTGTCTGAATTACTACATCTCATCATCCACTCACTCTATTCTCATAAAGAGATTTTCTTAAGAGAATTAATTAGTAATGCATCAGATGCACTTGATAAGTTAAAGTACCAAACATTAACAAATCCCGATTTTAAAGAATTTGTTTTTAACCCACACATCGACATCACTTTTGATGATACATCAAAAGTGAAGACTCTTACCCTTAAAGACACTGGAACAGGAATGAGCCATGATGAATTAGCCACAGATCTTGGTACCATTGCTCGCTCTGGAACAAAGAGTTTTTTAAAGAACTTAACTGACGAGCAAAAGAAAGATTCAAATCTTATTGGACAGTTTGGTGTTGGTTTTTACAGTAGTTTTATGGTAGCGACTAAAGTTGAAGTGCTAAGTAGAAAAGCTGGAGAAACAGAAGGATGGAAATGGTCATCTAATGGTAAAGGTACCTTTACTTTAGAAGAAGTTGAACTTGAAGAGACAGGGACAACAATTATTCTTCACCTCAATGAAGAGGGGGATGAGTATGCTTCCAGATGGTCCCTCGATAAATTAATCAAACGATACTCAGATCATATTGCTTATCCTATTTTCTTATCATATGACCAAGATGAATATGATGATAAAGGAAAGGTGAAAGGAACTGAACACAAAAGAGAACAAGTAAACAGTGCTGCAGCTCTTTGGAGAAGAAATAAGAGTGAACTAAAATCAGAGGATTATAATGAGTTTTATAAGAATACCTCTTATGATACTGAAGATCCCCTCTATTACATGCATACCCAAGCTGAAGGGGTAAACAACTACACCACTCTTTTCTACATCCCATCTAAAGCACCTTTTGACCTCTATAATGCTGATTACAAAAGTGGTGTGAAACTCTATGTAAAGAGAGTTTATATTACTGATGATGAAAAAGAATTGCTCCCAACATACCTACGATTTGTTCGTGGTATTATTGATAGTGATGATTTACCTCTTAACGTATCGAGAGAAATTCTTCAACAAAACAGAGTAATGAGTAATATTCGCTCTGCAAGTGTAAAAAAGATTTTAAGTGAATTAAAGAAAATTTCAGAACAAAACCCTGAACTTTACGCAAAAATAGCAGAACAATTTAACAGACCGCTTAAAGAAGGGTTATATAGTGATTATGCGAATAAAGATTTGTTGTTATCACTTGTACGATTTAAAAGCAGTGAAGTCGAAGGATTAACAAGTCTTGCTTCATATAAAGAGAGAATGAAAGAAGATCAAAAGAGCATCTACTACCTTGCAGGTGGAAATGAAGCAACTATTAGAAGATCTCCTTTACTAGAAGGATATAAGAAGAAAGGTATCGAAGTATTATTAATGGTTGATGATATTGATGATATCGTAGTTCCTAGTATTGGAACCTTTGAAGAACTTCCTCTTAAAGCAATCAATAAATCAGGTGCTGTTGAAGAACTTGATAGTGAAGATGATAAGAAGAAAAAGAGCAAAGAGGGGAAGAGTGTTGCAAAGAAAATAAAAGATGCTCTTAAGGATAGGGTGAAAGATGTTGTTATCTCTTCTCGCCTCGTAGACGCCCCCTCAGTAGTCGTTGTTGATGAAAATGATATGAGTGTACAGATGCAACAAATAATGAAGCAGATGGGCCAGGGTGGGGATATGCCAGATAGCAATCCTATTCTCGAAATCAACATTGATCACCCAATGGTGACTCGTATTGCCGATTCAAGTGATGATGAGTTTGTTGCTAATATGAGTGGTGTTCTTCTCGATAGTGCTCTCATTAATGAAGGTGTTATGTTGAAAAACCCATCAGACTTTGTCGCTAAGTTACAATCTCTATTATCAAAATAACTGCTATCTTTTTTTAGAATAGTTCATATGAGGTGGAAGTATTTACTTCCACCTTTTTTGAGTGTGGTTGCTAATCAATTCTAATGCGTTTATTATAAAGCATATTCTATAGTAATTGGAGGTATGTTGTGGAAGCACAGATAAAAATCATGTCGTTGTGGGACTTAATGAAGCTCTGGATAAATGAAAAGTCTCTTGGGGTGATTCTTAATGCAGTTGGAATTATTCTTATCCTCATTGTTTCTGAAATTGTCATCTCTTGGATGAAGAAAGTTCTGATAAAAATGTTTGCAAAGAGTAAAAAGATTAATGATCTCATGGCAAGGCTTTTAATAAAGGTAGCGGTTTTCTTCGCTCAACTCATTGTTATGATGATTATCCTAGATCGCTTAGGGGTAAGTTTAGCTCCAGTGATTGCAGGTCTTGGAGTAACAGGATTTATTTTAGGGTTTGCATTTCAAGAAACAATTGGAAACTTACTTGCAGGTGCTATGATAGCTATCAACTCCCCATTTAGAGTAGGGGACTATGTAGAAGTTGGTTCTATGAATGGATCTGTTCGTGATATGGATATGATGAGTGTTACTCTTGCTACCCCTGATAACAAAAGGGTTGTTATGGCGAATAAACTTATTTGGGGTCAAGCTATTGTAAACTATTCATATACTGAATCTCGTCGTGTTGAAATGGGTGTTTCTATTGCTTATAACAGTGATGTAAATAAAGCAAAAGATCTTTTGTGGTCAATTATTAATAGTTATCCAGAAGTACTGCCTGAACCAAAACCTGTTATTGTGGTGAATAAACTCAATGATTCAAGTGTAGATATTGTAGTTCGCCCTTGGTCAAAACCTGCAGACTATTGGACTATTTACTTTAAATTCCAACAGGATGTATTAGAGAAGTTTAGAGAAGCGAATGTAGAGATTCCTTTCCCTCAACTAGATGTTCATACAGACAAATAGGAAGGATCTTTTTTATAGATCAATTTCTTCACTTTTAAGCCGATCAAGTCCAATGAGAAATAATTCAAAGGAGTCAGATCGGCTTGCTTTTGGTTTGAATCCTTTTGCTTTTTTAAACACTTTTCTCATTTGTTGAAGTAATTGAGCTTGTCCTCCACCTTGGTATATCTTAATAACTAAGTTTCCATGAACTTTTAATTGTTCTAGGGCAAGGTGAAACACACTTTCACTTAAATATTCACTTTTTAAGGTATCGACAGCACGTATTCCTGTGGTCATAGGAGCTGCGTCACTAATAATTGTATCATATGGTCCAAGAGCAGTTAACTGTGCGCGTATTTCTGGACTAAACGCATCTCCTGTAATACTCGTTACATTCAGTGGAATTGGATTTAAAGAAAGGGGGTTTAAGTCGACTGCAATAATAGATCCTTTCTCTTTGAGAATCTTCTTTGTTACATACAGCGTCCATGACCCTGGAGCTGCGCCTACATCGAGTACCTTATCGTTTGGACGAATAAGTTTATGTTGTATTTGCATCTCTTCTAGTTTGTACACAGAGCGAGCAGGATAGCCCTCTTTACGAGCTTTTAGGGTATATGAATCAGCACGATCTCTTTTACTTTTAGCCATGAAGTGATTCTACCATAAAATTGGTTGTGTTGATAAGGTGTTGCAATCATTAGAAAATATTTTATATAGCTTGTGAATTGAATGTAATAATGTATCACTAAACGATTGATAGTGGTTAAACCAATATGGATGATGGAATGAAGAGAACACGTGTTATGGGGGAGCTATAAGAGAATTTCCATATATCGTAAAATCTTATATTCTACTTTAAGAATCTTCGCATAGCTCAATAATTTTGCAATATCCTTGTTTTTTGATTCTATAATATCACAGAGAGGCAGTTCAATATTATATGTTTTTACGAGATTTGTAGCATGATAACACCTAAGCTGTAGTTTTCTTGTATGGATGATTTTGCTCTGATGGTATATCTTTTCGCGTTTGTTGTGTTGTATCCAAAAAGACAGGTCCTGATAAAAAATGTAGGTGTACTCATTCCCATGTTATGAAGGTATAAAGCTGTTTCGTGAGAAAATATTCTCAATTGAAAGATGATATTGTAGAAAAAGAATTCATCTTCCCAGGCTGTACATATATTCTTCTCTCTACTCAATAAATCTCATTTAGTTCAACCATAGTACTAAGATAGCGCCTATGAATATATTTTTCACTCATTCATATAGATGTAATAATTCCATTATGCTTTTCTCGCAATTCAATAATTTTCTTATGATTGTTGTTCAACTCAAGCATCCTTTCTCCTAAACATCTATGCTAAAAACTCTACTACAATATAGCATGAATGTTCTCGTCGATACGGACAGAAGTTGGTGTATGTGAGTGTTGTTTGTTTGATTGATGTATTTGGGGTAAAAAAAAGCGGAGGTCAGCAGGAAGGTTGGGTGGGGAGAGAATCTCTGCTGACCCCCATGAAAATCACACTAAAGGAGGTATGAAAAAAACTGTTGCTCTGTACATATCTATATGCATCTAGTGTGCCAACTATTTGGTTGTAGTGTAAATAGTGTGCTTTTCTTCTTAATGCATTGATTTATATAGAATTATATATTATTGCTTATTTCTTTTTAGTGTGAGAAGTATGTAGAAGTAGTGTGAATAATTTACACACCATAGGGAAATTGTGCACTGTTTGCACAATTGACGAAGACAACAGCAATTGAGTATGTTATTTCTATGAATAATTCACCCCTTAATAAGAAATTTAGGTACTCCTATACAAATATGACTGTAAAACTCATTATTGCTAATGTAATAATCTTTGGATTAACAATGCTCTCTGACCAATTGTATGTAGCTCTTGCTATGGTACCTGGCTATATTGTCTATAAATATTGGATTTGGCAGTTCGTTACCTACATGTTTGTTCATGGTGGGTTTTCCCATCTCTTTTTCAATATGTTTGGACTTTTTGTGTTTGGATCTCCTGTAGAGAAGCAGTTAGGGAGTAAAGAATTCTTATTATTCTATCTCCTCACAGGAACTTTCTCTGGAATCTTCTCATTTATTGCTTACCTCATTGCTGGGGTGAATGTAGTGTTAGTAGGAGCTAGTGGAGCTATCTTTGCTGTTATGCTAGCATTTGCTGTCTTCTATCCTCATGCACGAATATTTGTCTTTGGAATTTTGCCTGTTAAAGCTCCAATTCTTGTAGTGGTCTATGCTGGAATAGAATTATATAACCAAGTGGTAGGAACTCGTGCAGGAGTTGCCCACCTAACACACTTGGCTGGGTTTGGTTTTGCATATCTTTATATGGTTGTAAGATTAAAAATAAATCCTATAAAAGTATTCCTTGATCACCGTTAGACGTAGTGAGGAAATTCTTTTTTTACATCAGCATACTGTTTTTTAATAATATTAAAGATGATCTCAATTCTTTCATCGTGATGAATGAATGCAGATTTCATTGCATTAATTGTTATTCTCTCTAAATCTTTTATTGTGAGATTATATTCAGTTGTTGCAATAAGCATCTCTTTAGTGAGAGTTGTGTTACTCATTAGTCTATTATCTGTAGATAAGAATACTCTGTATGCATTTTTATAGAATGTATAGAAAGGATGAGAGGCAAAGTCTTTTGCAGCTCCTGTTCCTACATTGGAAGATAAACACATCTCTATAGGAATTCTTTTATCTTGAATGAAGTGGGCAAGAGTGCCCATCTTTTCAATATGAGTTCCATTTAGGATCATGTCATCTATAAGGCGAGTTCCATGTCCTATTCTATGTGCTCCACATACTTGGATTGCTTGCCAGATTGATTCTAACCCAAATCCTTCTCCAGCATGAATTGTAATGTTAAAGTTTTGATTTCTAATATATTGAAATGCCTCTAGGTGAGCTTTAGGGGGATTGCCATGTTCATCCCCTGCAAGGTCGAGAGCTACAACACCATGAGTTCGATACGCTACAGCAAGTTTGGCGATTTGAAGGGAGATTGAAGGGCTTTGGTTACGCATGGCACAAAGGATGAGTCCATAGGAGATTCCTGTTCTTCGCACCCCTTCATCAAGTCCTTCGAGGACAGCTTCAACCACCTCTTCCATACTGAGACCTTTTTCAATGTGTAAGATAGGGGAAAATCTGATTTCAGCATACACAACATTCTCTTTTGCGAGATCTTCTATTGTTTCTACTGCAGCTCTTTTTAATGCTTTAGCTGTTTGTAATACCCCCACAGTGACACCAAATGTTTCTAGGTATAGGGGGAGGCTTTTTCTTTCACATCCACGAGCAAACCAATATTGTAATTCATCTTCATCATAGGTTGGTAGGGGAAAATCAGCTTCTCTAGCTAGTTCAATAATAGTACTAGGTCTCATACTTCCATCAAGATGATCATGGAGCTCGACTTTTGGAAATCTTTTAATAATATCTATAGGTATCATAGGCCTATACTACTATAGAAGAAGGTCTATCGGCAACTATATAACGAATGTAACTCGCTATAGTCTTTACTTATTATACTCTTTGGTATTCAATATAA
This sequence comes from uncultured Spirochaetaceae bacterium, assembly GCA_964481535.1. Lineage (GTDB taxonomy): Bacteria > Spirochaetota > Spirochaetia > Sphaerochaetales > Sphaerochaetaceae > SABI01. The sequence goes on from CAYZUR010000018.1 coordinate 6,447, forward strand.
ATTAGGTAGAGATAATTCTACCGGGAGGCATTAATGGACTTAACAGAACTTCAAGAAAAACTATTTGCTACGTGTGATACAGCAAAAGATGGAAAGGAGATCGTTTCATTAATTGAACAAGGTGCTAATATTCATGGCGTTGATGATTATGGACTCACTCCTTTAATGAGGGTCGCCCTCTTTAATTCAAGTGCGAAAGTAGTAACTACTTTAGTCAAAGCTGGTTCTGATGTGTTCTATCGAGAACCTCAATATAAATCAACTGCATTGCAACTTGCTTCTAATCATAATCAGAATGCTGGAATCATTGAGGCACTTGTTGCAGCGGGAAGTGATCTTTTTGATGTGAACTACCTAGGAGAGACTGCTCTCATTATGGCCGTTAATAGTGGTAATAGCACTAAAGTAATATCTGCTCTCATTAATTGTGGTAGTGATGTGAATGCTCGTGATTACCAAGATAAGAGTGCCCTAGATTATGCTCTTCAAGTAAAACGTACATACGTTGTAAAGATACTTAAAGCTGCAGGAGCTATTGGGTAAAAATATATCCCGCCACATTGGCGGGATTACCTTGTCTGATAATACCCATTTTCCTAATATGAAGGGCTCTCTTTAGTGTAATCATGTGCAGATACTTGTTTGGATTGCTTTTCTTCTCATACACTTATAAGTGAAATGATGAAACTTGGCAAATACGTAAATGCACTAATTACATTGTTACATTCTTGTCTTTTGAAATAAACATGAATAAGGTAAGTGAAATGATTGTGAACAGAGAGAGAACTGTTGCGACTGCTGCAGCTTGTCCATCGGATCCGCGGCTAACGAATACATAGGTGAAAACTGTAAGTGTCTGACTATGCGCAGTATACAAAATTATGGATGTTGATAACTCTGTGATAATCGTAACCCAACTGAGTAAGGCTCCAGAGATGATTCCGTTGCTCATCATTGGAACTGTAATTTTGTAGAATGTTTTGAGTTTACTGCTTCCTAGGCTGATTGCAGCTTCTTCCATTGAAATCGGAATTTGCCCCAGGATTGCAACAGAAGATCGTATTGTATATGGAATTCTTCTTATGATCATTGAAATGATGAGGATTGAGACAGTCCCTGTGAGAACCAATGGTTTTGTATTGAACGAAGAAATTAATGCAATTCCAACTACTGAGCCAGGGAGAACATATGGGATCATCGACATGGTATCAATAGCCTTGCTTTTGATGCTTTTTCTACGAACGACCAAATATGATACCAAGACTGCAAAAATTAAGATGATAAATACTGATACAAATCCTATGATGGTGGTGTTCTTTATAGATCTTAGCAGCCCCCTTTTCGCGACTTCTTTATAACTCATCAATGAATACCCCTCGAGGAATACGTTTCCACTCGTACTAGTATTTTTGAATGATGTGAACCAAAGGTATACTTGAGGTAGCATTGCGATACTGATCAAGAGGTAGGCATAAAGATGGATGAAGATGTTGAATCCGGGTTTTGCCTTCTTTGGTTCTATGGTATGCATTGAATTGATAGTGAAACTATATTTGCTGGTTATCCATTTTTGAATGAGGAACACCAATGCTGTAATCAAGATTGCAACAATACTGATTGCAGCAGCAAAACCAAAGTTTTGTCCAACCTCTCCTACGTAGGCATTGTATATTTCAACGGGGAATGTCCTGAAACCTTCTCCAATCATTAGAGGTGTACCAAAGTCTGCCAATGCTCTCATGAATACAATGAGCGATGCCGCCATGATAGAGGGCATACAAAGCGGTATGATAACTTTGAAGAACATCTTCACACCTTTGACTCCAAGGTTTTGACTAGCTTCAATGAGTGAGTTGTCTATGCTTTTGAGTGCACCAGAAACATAAAGGAATACCATCGGGAATAATCTTGATGTAAGTGATATTACAATACCTTTGAATCCGTAGATGTTGGGCATCGTGAAGGGGAAAATACCTTCGAGGAATCTTGTGATGATACCATTTCTACCAAGTACGAGGATCCAAGCATAAGCGCCGATAAACGGAGCTGACATGGAGCAAAGGATAATAACAACCTGCAGAAAATTTTTTCCTTTCATATCATATAAGTTGTAAAAGTAAGCAAGTGGCACTCCGAGGATAAGGGAGAAAAATGTGACTACGATTGATATTTCAAAGCTGTTAATTAGTGTCTTGAAATAGTAGGAATCACTAAAAAATCGTTCAAAGTTACCCAAACCTCTAGTCCCGTCCGATATATCAAATGACGAGCGAAGAATCTTGAAGAGGGGAAATATTAAAAATACTAAATATAAAGCAACAATAACATAGGCTATGAGGTTCCATATTTCAAGTTTACTTTTCTTTCCAAGCCAAGTCATATGCACCTCCTAGTTTTTATTATCGTTTTGTACACCGAGAAGAATGTTCTCACTGCCATCTGCAGTGAATACGTTGATCTTCTCTCTCTTTATCTGAAGTGAAACTTTCATACCTTCTTCAATGTTGGATTGTAGTGAAGACTCCTGAATGATTTCGACCTCTTCTCCAGTTGGGAGTAATACATTGTAGTGGGTATTTAATCCAAGAAAAGTATTATTTGTTACAGTACCTTCTAATCCCTGTTCATTTCCATCATATAATATGAATTCTTCAGGTCTTATTGATATCTGTACGTCTTGATCGTTCATGCATTCTGATCGAATTCCCTCGATTTCGATTTCAAATCCTCCGCATAACTGGAGATAAGATTTTTTAGTTTTTATTATCAGCTTTCCCTTAAGCATGTTTGTTCTTCCAATGAAATTCGCTACAAACACATTAGCTGGTCTAAGATACACGTTCTTTGGTTTTCCAATGTGCTGAATAACGCCAGCACTCATAACAGCTATCCTGTCAGAAACAGCCATTGCCTCTTCCTGATCGTGTGTTACATAGATTGTGGTAATTCCTACATCCTTTTGAATCTTTTTGATAACGCCTCTCATCTCAACCCGAAGTTTCGCATCTAGATTTGAAAGGGGTTCATCCATGAGAAGTACATCGGGAGAGATGACGAGAGCCCTTGCAAGTGCAACTCTTTGTTGTTGTCCACCAGAAAGTCGTTCGGGGATTCTTTCAGCATACTCTTCAACGTGGACTAACTTCATAAACTCGTCGGTCAGATTTGCTATCTGGTCTTTGTCAAATTTCTTTTTGCTGAGACCGAATGCAACATTCTTCCGTACGCTCAGATGGGGGAATATTGCATAATTCTGGAAAACCATACCAATCTTTCTCTTGGAGGGGTCCAGGTCATTGATTCTCAGATCATTGAAGAAGAAGTCCCCATCTTCGATAGTATTGAAGCCGGCAATCATCCTCAAAAGTGTTGTCTTCCCACAGCCTGAAGGACCCAGAAGGGTAAAGAATTCACCGTTATGCACCTCGAGACTTAAGTCTGGGATAATTGTGTTTTTACCGAATCGCTTTACTGCGTTCTTGATGTTAATATTTACGCTCATCTATATATTCCTGTTTTTGGATTATTTTTTCTAAATAAAAATTAGTTTCATCGAAGAGACAAAGAATTCAATTACTACATATGTAACCATGAAGTGGCAGAAATGTTGGTTGCTAGTTTAATGATTGTCTATAATTATGCTTCATTCATAAGTTTTACATTAGCAGCAACCTGCAGTTCGTCGTAGGTTGCTGATGTAATTGTGATTACTTACTATACTTTGCCCAGATAGATTCCCAACGAGCTACGATTTCTGCTCTATTATTGGAAAGGTACTGTTCATCTCGATGCATGAGTTTAAGATTCTCCATAGGAATCCTGAAGTTTACAGTTGTAGGAAGGTTCAGGTTTGCCTGACGGTGTGATCCATCTCTTTCCATATGCTTTTGAGTCTCATCGGAGATGAGGTGATCCATGAAAAGTTTTGCGTTTTCAAGGTTAGTACAATCTTTGATAACTCCGTTGCCGTGGAATGAAGCGGTTGTCCCTTCTATCATATATACGAGTTCAACCTTGTCACCCTGTCCAGATTTGATGTATTCGATACATGGAGCTTCATAGGTAACTCCAACAACATACTCACCATTATAGACATTTTTATAGACTCCTGATGAAGAACCACTGATTTTGCCGTCGAGTTGCTGTGTGAACTTTTCAACGTAATTCCAACTCTCTTCTGATCCAAAGCCACCCATTACAACAAGCATCGTTACAAGTTGGTCCCAAGCTGATGATGAGTTGGAAGGATTTGCAGCGATAATCTTTCCTTTGAGTTTGGGGTTAAGTAGATCTGTATATCCTTTGATCTCAACACCAAGTTCTTTTGCTAATTGCTTATTAACAAGAAGATTTACACACTGATCAACCTGATACGTTAAATATCCGTCGGTTGTTTCTCCACGTGCGTCTTCTGGCATGGCAGCATTATTCTTTGCAACGTATGGTTGTAGATATTGCTTCATTTCGTTTAAATCAGAGTAGGTGATACCTGTGATGATATCGCCCTGTGGGTTTGCAGCTTCAGCCTTTGCTCTTGCTTTAAGCTCTCCTGCACCACCTTCAACTAGTTGAACATCAATTTTTGGATACTTCTCTCTAAATGAGTCAATGAGGATTAGCTGGAGGTCATTTGAATATGATGTGTAGATAATTAATTCCCCAGATGGTTCACCGCTTGATGTTGCATCTTCTTGAACACCGCGGGCGAATGCGAATGTGCTTAGTGAAAGTAGGACTACGAGTAAGAGCACAACCTTTCTCATAAATGCTCTCCTTAACGTTAACTTTTTCATAAATACGCTCCCTTTTATATATTTACCTACCCCAAGGCATCTACTACATTAATGACCCATGGTTTTGGTATTGTGAACATCCTGATGCGTGATAAATTCTTGCCTATAGCCTGAAGCTGAGTGTACGATACAAGTATAGATCATTGTAAATCCTCAACTTGGAATATATTAGTATGATCGAGGTAATGTTTGTCATTCAGATGGCTAGTGATTATAGATGCTGAGCCAATATCTGCAAAGGTAATGGGTCCAAGGCTACCAAATTTGGAAGCATCTGCAAGAACATATGTGTTTTGACATTTGGTGATGGCTGCACTTTTGATTGCAGCCTCAGATGGATGGGATGTAGTGAAACCTTCTTGGATTGAAACCCCATTTGTCCCAAAGAATCCTTTGTTAAAGTTAAATTTTTGCAAAAATTCAAGAGTATAGCATCCAACAACTGCATCGGTGAGCAACCTAAGTTCTCCTCCTAGGAGAATGCAACAAAAGCCTCGCATACAGAGATTTCGATTGTGCCCGGGACTATTGGTTACAAAGAGTGCATGTTCTGCTTTAATGTGAGCGATTATGAGTTCGGTAGTTGATCCTGCATCAATATAAACGGAATCTCCATCTTCTATTAATGAAGCAGCATAGGCTGCAATGAGATTTTTCTCGTTGATATTTTTCCTTTTCTTAGATTCTATCTTATCTTCAGTATGGATAAAGGTGGAAGTTTTAATTACCGCTCCACCGAAAACTTTTTGGCTATTCGCTAAATCGAGTGGGTAGAGCTACATGATGGAAGTTGTTAGGAAGTTGAAGATCTCCACAGACGAAATAAATCATAGCCATGAAATTGTCCATGTTCTTGAAACCTCTTGCTCTTCGTTTAATCAAACCTATAACTGAATTAAATCCTTCAAGTAATGCATTGGTTTTTCTACTATCGAAGTAGTTGAGAATCTCTACTGCATTACGCGTAAGAGACTTTCCGACCTTCTGTATTTCTCTGATTCTACTATTTGACATCTCCAAGCACAGGCTCTCAAAGGCTTCTACTGCAGTATTGTAGTCAATGCAGTGCTCGTATACGCCCTGTAGCTTAAGCTTAAAATTATAAGCGGTGACTGTATCTAAGTACTCTGTATTAAGTAGTAGATCCAGTTGTTTTACCTGTTCTTCGGTGAGATTGTCTCTATTTTTTAACCACAGATACCGCGTTTTATCTAGTGCATTGGTCTTTTTCTTGTCTTTAGATCGGTTCTCTCTTCGTCTAACCATGTCTACTGTATCATTAATCATTTTGACGACATGAAATTTATCCACTGTTGTAGTTGCCTTAGGAAAGGCTTCTGCCATCGCATTACGGTAACCGTGGCACATATCACAGGTAATATCGCTCACTTTGTCAGGTTTCCCTCTCTTAGCCTGGAATTCTTCAAGAAACCTAACAACCGTTGCCTTATCTTTCCCTTCTGTGGTAAACAAAACCCTTGCTTTTGACCTATTTTTCTCAGGATGGGCAAGAAAGACTGTTATATAATGGTGTCCTTTATGACTATATTCATCTACGCCAATAGCCTCTACATTGCTAAAATCTTGTGAAAGAAGAGCTTGTTCAACATATCTTTTAATCAGACGCCAAAGCTTGGTATCATGCTCGCCTACCTGCTTTGCTACTTGAGATACAGGCATTTGCCGCAGCATGGTAAGCAATACAGCCTCCATAAGAAGTGTAAACCCACTTCCTTGTGTCACATTAGGAACATCAACCAATTTTACTCAATTGGTTGTCACATTCAATTCTGGGAACTCTTGCATGGATATAGCAACGATATTGGAAGAAGTTTAGATGTCTCCATACTTTCTGCTTTGAGTCATATATGGAGCTTAATTCACCACAGTGAGGACAGGGAAACTTACTGCCTTCAATAAAGTCCACAGTAATGTGAACCTCCATTGTATTTGGATTCTTCTCTGATGGGAGCATCTCTACATTAGTTACACGCCAAGGCTCTGTTAATCCAAGAGCTGTAGTAAAAATGTCTGTTTGGGAGAAATTATTCATTTAAGTGTACCTCTCTAATTAAGCTAGAATACCAAAACAGTACCATAACTATCCAATTAAGTTCCACTATTTATTATCTATTA
>CAYZUR010000019.1:0-12984 GCA_964481535.1 uncultured Spirochaetaceae bacterium
AAATTAAAGCTTATTTTGCTGTTCCTACCAACTCTGTGCAAAAGATGGTTTTTATAAAAAAGAGGACATAAGGATACCAATTATTGTGAGTGTGGTTTATTATAGAGAAGCAGGTTTTCGTTTTTCATTATCTCAATACAGTAAGAACATGGGGGATTTACATGCCATCAAGAGATTTTCGTATCGCACTGAAAGTTAGAGAAGAAATTAAATATAAAGAACCTCTTTTTGATACTCAAGAGCAACTTGAGGCGATGTATGAACAGGCTAAAGTCGTCGCTTACATGTATAATGGCAAATTAAACGATAAAGAAAAGCAAAAATACATCTCAGCAGCTTCATTACATGCAAGCGGGGTTCTTCATCTTTTATATCAAACAGTGGTCTCTGAGTATTTGAGCGAGAAGAATGCTCGCTTTTTTACACAGCTATCTGGTCAAATTGAAAAGCACCATCTGATAAAAAATGTACTTACATTTTATGATAAAGAATTTCCCTCCTATGCTAAAAAACAAGAGGGTGAAAGTCAGAATGTAAGTGAAGAGAATACTCGTGGATTGTTTATCCATCATGTTCTTTTAGAAAACCCTGCTCTTGTAAAAGAGATAACCCCTTTTATTGTACCAAAGGGAATTTCATTCCCTCCAGCACATAAAGCATTCACTGTTATTTTAGAGGGATATACTAAAGCGACAACACATGTAAAAGATCAAGATGCAGATCTCTTTTCTTTCCTTACAGCCCCATCCAAAGCGCATCCGGACTCTTTAGTTGATCAAATTCAATATATTCTTACTACCTGGGATGCCATGGTTCCTTTAACATTGAAAAAAGCATTATTGCATGCAGTTGATGTAGTAAATGAAGAGAAAAAACCTCGTTTTGCTGGAGGACCAGGTCCTGCAATGACTGCAACGTATGATCATATGGAACATGAAGATGAAGCATTTAGTGTAGATGAAAACTGGATGCCAAATGTTGTAATGATTGCAAAAAGTGCCCTTGTGTGGCTAGATCAACTCTCAAAAACATATGGATATCATATTAATACGTTAGATAAGATTCCAGATAGAGAACTTGATGCATTAAGAGAAAGAGGGTTTAATGGGCTTTGGCTTATTGGGCTTTGGGAAAGAAGTGATGCTTCTAAAAAAATAAAAAATCTTTGTGGCAACCCAGAGGCAGAAGCCTCTGCTTATTCATTAAAGAGTTACAATATTGCTATGAGTATTGGTGGATGGAATGCATACAACCATCTGAATGATAGATGTAAACAGCGTAATATTCGACTTGCAAGTGATATGGTTCCTAACCATACAGGTCTTGATAGCGATTGGGCACTTTATCATCCTGAATATTTCATCTCATCCCCCTCTTCTCCCTACCCATCCTACTCTTTTAATGGAGAAAATCTTTCCCCTGATTCACGAATAGAGGTAAAGATAGAAGATCATTACTATGACAGGACAGATGCCGCGGTTACCTATAGAAGAGTAAATAAAGAAACACAAGAAACTTCTTATATCTTCCATGGAAATGATGGAACATCAATGCCCTGGAATGATACTGCTCAACTAGATTTCCTCAATCCAAATACTCGAGAAGCTGTCATTCAACAAATATTACATGTGGCAAGGAAATTCCATATTATTCGATTTGATGCTGCAATGACCTTAGCAAAACGCCATGTGCAACGTCTTTGGTATCCACGACCGGGAACTGCTGGTGATATCCCAGGGAGAGCTGGGTATACGATGAGCGATGAAGAATTCAATAAAGCGATTCCTCTTGAATTCTGGAGAGAAGTGGTTGACCGAGTTGCAACAGAAGTACCTGACACCCTCCTCCTTGCAGAAGCTTTTTGGATGATGGAAGGCTATTTTGTCCGTACCCTTGGTATGCACCGAGTATATAATTCTGCATTTATGAATATGCTTAAAAACCAAGCAAACAAAGAGTATCGAGATACAATTAAAAACACCCTCTCTTTTGATCCTGAAGTCTTAAAAAGATTTGTAAACTTCATGAATAACCCCGATGAAGATACTGCTGTTGAGCAGTTTGGTGATGGGGATAAATATTTTGGAGTCGCAACACTATTATCAACAATGCCAGGTCTACCAATGTATGGTCATGGTCAAATTGAAGGATTTCATGAAAAGTATGGGATGGAGTATTCAAGGGCATATTGGAATGAATATCCTAATGAGCACCTCATTGGAGAGCACTATAGGAGGATTTTCCCCCTCTTGAGACTTCGTTATCTCTTTAGTGGGTCTGAGTATTTTGAAATATTTGATGTTGTTGATTATGGGAATATAAAAGAATCTGTCTATGCGTATGTAAACGGAATTACTTCAAGCAGAGCACTTATTCTCTATAACAATAGTTATGAAGCGGCTTCAGGGAGAATACAGACAAGTGCACCAAAACTCCACAGGACTGTTGATGGAGGAAGAGAAATACGGACGAACTCAATTGCAAACAGTTTAGGACTTAATTTCTCAGACAACACCTACATTATTTATGAGCAATTCCCTAACAATCTTACCTATATTGCTAAATCAAATGATCTATATGATGATGGTCTTCATGTCTCTTTACAAGGATATGAGACAAAAATATTCCTCCACGTAAGGGAAGTCTATGATGCAGATGGTTCTTTTGAATCGCTCTATAGGTATTTAGAAGGAAAAGGAACAGCATCATTTGAACGAGATTTAACGTGGATTAGAATGAGACCTCTTCATAAGGCATTAGAGAATTTCTCATCAAACAATATGTTAGATTTTATCCGTGATGTAGTGACTCAAAAAGAGGTCACAAGTAAAGATGTGAGGAAGTTTGTTTTATTAGCGGGAGAGGCATATGCTCGTTTCTCTATAGTTTATGAAGAACTCTCCGGTAAAACAAAGGAATCGATTGTACCGATTTTTAAAGAAGTACAACCAAAAGATATGCTTCAAAGCATTCAAAATCTCACCTCATGCTTCTTAGTTGAAAACACCCTTCATCTTCTTCTTTCTGGTGGACTTTTAATGAAAGAACTTCCAATGCTTATCAGTTCATCACTATTGCTGAATGTTTTTATCGATCAAAGAAGTAAGTATGAACATGCACTGAATACAGTTGATAAATTAGCATTAGAGCGAATGTATCAACATTTAGCCTCTTCTTTAGGAATTGATGTAAATTACCGATTGCGCAATCTCTTACATAGAGCAATCTTCCTTGCAACAATTCCACCATGTATTATTGATGAGTTGCAAAAAGAAGAACCTGATAATAAGAAATGTTTAACACAACTATTAGAAGATCGAGGGTTTAGGGATCTTATTGGATACAATGAACATAACAATGTATTGTATTATCGAAAAGAATCGTTACAAGAGGCTATTTACTTAATTACATTATCTGTAGCTATGAATATAGGTCCTGTTGCCAGAGAGAGAATGATTACAATGGCGACCTCGTGGCTTGTAAGTGATTCAAAGGCAGAGTATAAAATAGAAGGGCTTATAAAATGAGTAAAGTAATAACTCTCATTGACTTATCAGCATCTATAATATAGGGTATTTTTATGAAAACATGGATATTATACACAGGATCAATACTTTTTGGATTTGCAGCAACATTACTATTAGGGGAATGGCAACCATATGTCTCTTTCATAACTTTTATGGTGCCAATGGTAAAGGATATATCGTTATTCCTTCTTTTTCCTATTGTCTTTATCCTTTTTACTGCTGAAAGTGCATCCTTAAGACGACACAAAGATGCCCCAATGCTTTTTTTCACAACGGTACTTTGGAGTTTATTGACAACAATAATTCTTTCCTTTAGTGCGATGGGGCTCTCCTTACTTATCCCTGAGTCCTTAACTCAGTTTACTGAGGTTGCATCTCAAGAAGTTCCTGTGTTAACGAGTATCTCATTTGAAGGGATTAGAACGCTTCTTTTTTCAAATAATGCTTTTACCCAATTTACGAGAAGCACCACTTCTTTACTTCCATTACTTGTGGTCGCTGCAATTATTGGGTATGCCTTAAAACCAGATTATGAAGGTTTGAGACCTGCTTATGTTGTTTCGAATTCTTTTGCGGAAGTGATGATGCGACTTAGTAGAATCCTTACCCACCTAGCAGCAATTGCTCTCTTTTTCTTGAGTGCCAATATTTCTATGCAAAATCCTCTTGTTATGAGCTTATATGAAGCTCTTCCTATTTCCCTCCTTTATATTGCAGTGGTACTTGTAAGCTTAATTCTTATCCTTCCCTTCGTATTTGCCCTTGTAACTGGGTTTAAAAAAGGGAATCCCTACAGGATTTTATTTAACTCTTTTGCAAGTATTGTAACGAGTTTCTTTTATATGAGTACACTCGAAAGTACAATTAGCATGATTGCTTTAGGCGAAAATAATAGTAATGTGAAAAAGAGAGTTGCAGGAACTGCATTCCCTCTTTATACCATCATAGGGAAAGGGGGAAGTGCAATGGTCGCAACCTTTACCCTTCTCCTTATATTTAAAAATAATGGGTCTACAGAACTGACTCTTATTCCTCTCTTATTAGTTGCTCTTTTTGCCTCGTTAGTATCACTAGTATCATCATTTGTTCCCCGTTTTGAAGTACTTTTCATCATGATGTTCACCTTTAGTGGGTTGTTTGGAAGTACATTACAAACTCCAGGAGCTTTTATTATATTGCTATTCCCATTCATACAGGGACTTGCTGCAATGATTGATTCAAGTATTGCAATTTTAGGTGCAGCGTTTACTTCTCGGGTTATAAGCGAGGATCAGAAGACTCCTTACCATCAGATAATGTAATTACGGATATGAATAAAAAAGTAATGAAAGGGCTTTATATAGGAACATTTGGTCTCATCTCTCTCACCTTTATCCTATTAGTTCTTTCTTTGCTTATAAGAGTAGTGTTAATACAACCAATAGACTCATTCGCTACCCGTTTACTTATGCAGATACCTCCACTCTACCTTATTGCTACAATCATTATGCTTATGGCCAATTTTATTGGATTTATTAACTCCCTCTCTCTTCCACCTACTTCGAGAAATGAAGTAGAAAAGATTATCCTCCCTATTGTATTTATCTCTTTCTCACTCTTAATTATGCCATCTTTTATTAACTATCTTCTTATAGGGCACATCTTTGCAATAAGCTTTACTTTTTTAGCTCGTCTTTATCTATTTTCAGCATATTTCTCATTTTCCCTTTTAGTTATTTCAGGCATTTTTTCTTTAGGAATCAACTCATCTAAAATGGGGCGTTATATTATTCTTATTGGTGTATTGGCCCTTTTCATTGCAAGCATGATGGACCTCAATATTGTCCTATACCCACAGCAGAGCATAAAATGGACTAATAGGGAGATGTTTCTCTCCTCCCTTAGTGTTATTGCTGTAGTGAGCTGTATAAATTATTGGGCAATTTATGTGAAAGAATCAACACAACATAACATGCTTAAAGCAATGAGAATTATGTTGATTCTCATAGGAACTATAGGATTTATATCTTTTCCTGAATCAGTACTTTCTTTAGTATCAGCACTCTTTTATACAGTTGGCGTCTTCTTCGGATTATCGAGAAGAAGATTCAACCAACTATAAATAAAATTCCTATTAATTAAAGGTAATGATACTCTTATCGTAATCTTCTGGACTCTCAAAACCTAAGAAGTTCATCATAGTACTTGCGATTGAAGAGATGCCTAACCCTGTATTAAGAGCTTGGTCATATTCTCCTTTATAATCACTATCATAGACAATAAAAGGGACTGGATTTAATGAGTGAGAAGTTTTTGCTTGAGGAGAACCATCTGCTTTTATTGAAACTTCACCTTTCTTTCCATGTTCATACATATCATCAGCATTCCCATGGTCTGCCGTAATAAGGAGAACTCCTTTCGCTTCTGTTATTGCTTTCTTAAGGCGACCAATCTGTAAATCCATCCCTTCCATAGCACATAATACTGCTTGGTAATTCCCTGTATGACCGACCATATCTCCATTAGGGTAGTTGAGCTTTATTAATTGGTATTCACCACTTTCAATCGTCTTAATTACTTCATCAGTAATTTCAGCACATTTCATCCATGGGCGTTGTTCAAAGGGGACATTATCTGATGGAATTTCAACATATGTTTCTAAATTCTTGTCAAATTTCTCTGTTCTGTTTCCATTAAAGAAGTAGGTGATATGTCCAAATTTTTGTGTCTCACTAATTGAAAACTGTTTAATGTCACTTGCACAAAGATACTCAGCCATTGTTCTGTTCAGTGTAGGTGGTTTTACTAGATATTGTTTAGGAACATGTAAATCTCCATCATATTCCATTATTCCAGCATACTGAACATTAGGTCTTCTTTTTCTATCAAACTCACTGAGTTCATCTGCTTCAAAAGCTTTTGTTATTTCAAGGGCTCTATCACCTCTAAAGTTAAAAAGAATGACACTATCATTATCTACAATCTGGCCAACAGGTTTGCCATCTTCTTCAACTACGAAAGGGGGAAGATCTTGGTCTATTTTACCTGTTTCTTTTCTTAATGTTTCAATTGCTTCATGGGCTGAAGGAAAGGCTCTGCCCTCTCCAAGAACGTGGGTCTTCCACCCTTTTTCAACCATAGACCATCTGCATTGTAGCGATCCATTGTGATTACCATTCTTCCACCACCACTTGCTATTTTGGCATTGAAAGAATCATCATTTAGTTCATTCAAAAACACTTCAAATGGATCAAAATACTCTAAAGCACTTGATTCGCCAACATCACGACCATCAAGGAGAGCATGAATTCTTACATGTTTTACATTATGCTCTTTAGCTTTCACTATCATCTTTTTTAAAGTATCAATATGAGAGTGGACATTCCCGTCACTTAACAAACCGATAAAATGAAGAGTAGAGTCGTGAGTATTTACATTTTTCACAAGGTTTATCCATGTTTCTCCATTAAACATTGCACCACTAGCAATACTTTCTGCAACAAGTTTAGCCCCTTGAGAAAAAACTCTTCCGCATCCAATTGCATTATGACCAACCTCACTGTTACCCATATCATCGTCGCTAGGCAGTCCTACAGCAACGCCATGAGCTTTGAGCTTTGTCCATGGGGTTGATGCATACAATTGTGTAAGAGCTCCTGTTTTAGCCTCTTTTACAGCATCACCCTCACTATATTTACCAAACCCAACGCCATCCATAATGACCAATACAATAGGTCCTTCTCTTTTTATCTTATTATTTCGTTTCAACGGGTCAACCATATGTAACACTCCTATAATTAATTCTTTATCTGTAACATATTAAATATATCTATTATTTTGTCAGTGGTAAAGTCGCTTTTTGGAGCCACTCTTTTGCTTCAGGGGGAAGATGATCTTTTAATTCGCTAAAGACCCATCCATGGTATGCATTAAGCATGACAATCTCTTCTTCACTCATTAACGATGTTTCAATAAGAGAAATATCAAATGGGCAAAGAGTAAGCACTTCAAAGGTATAAAAAGGGCCAAATTTAGTTGTTGCCTCTTCAAATACGGTAATCAAATTCTCAAGCCGTATCCCATATTCTCCTTTTCTATAAAGGCCTGGTTCGTTACTAATAATCATACCTGGAACTAAGGGAACTTTTATTGGTTTTGGAGAGATGTTATGGGGGCCTTCATGAACGTTGAGCCGATACCCTACTCCGTGACCTGTACCGTGCCCATATAATAATCCGGCTTGCCATAAAAACTGACGAGCTAAGACATCAAGTTGGTATCCGCATGTTCCTTTAGGGAATCTAATTACAGAGAGGGCAAGATTTCCTTTTAGGACAAGGGTGTAATCTTTTTTCATTTGGTCGGTGGGTTCACCAAAGCAAAGAGTTCGAGTCACATCCGTTGTTCCACTCACATATTGTCCTCCAGTATCAAGGACTAATAGGGAGTTCCCTTCTAAGATTGCATTACTCATCGTCGTTGCACTATAGTGCTCCATTGCACCATGAGGTCCAAATCCTGCTATAGGAGAAAATGAAGGGGAAAGATATTCATCTTGTTCTTCTCTATATGTCTCTAACTGCTTCGCAAGTGTCACTTCATTGAAAGTTTCTTCTCCTTTAGCAATATGAGAAAGAAGTTTCACCAGAGCAATTCCATCTAAGAGGTGTGCCCTTCTCATCCCTTCTACTTCTACTTCATTCTTTACAGCTTTTAGAGCTGTTGAAATATTAGGTCCTTCAATTATAGGCATTTTTCCATCTACTAAGCTGTACACACTCATAGTAGTTTGTTCGGGACTCAGGTAAAGAGTAGAACTGGAGGAAAGGAGAGATGATATTCTTTCACTCATCTCCTCATATTCAACTATTGTGATCTCTTTTGAAATCTCCTTAAGAAGAGAATCACTAAAGCGACTTGTTTGAGTGCATACTATAGCTTCATCTTGAGTGATGATCATATAGGAGAAAAACACAGGGGTATGAGGAAGATCTCCTGCCCGTAAGTTCGTTATCCATGCAATGTCATCGAGGGTAGAGATGATAGTAGAATCAGCTCCTTTTGCTTTGAGAAGAGAACGAATTGATGCAATTTTCTTTTTTCGAGAAACTCCAGCCACACTCTCTTTCATCTCAATAATAGGTGAATATGGTGATAATGGTCTCATGCTCCATATTGAATCAAAAAAATCATCAAGTAAGACAATTTCAATTCCCGTTTTGTTTGTCACTTCTTGTATAGTACGAAAAGAGGCGACACTTATTGAGTTTTTATCAATACCAAGGACTTTGATTACAACGGATTGTTGTGCAAGCCATTCAAAAGGGTCCCTTACCCCGTCCATCCCCAATTTCTCTAACACAATAGGGGTATTTTCTACTTGAAGTGCTCCTTGAATATAATATCGAGAATCAACCCAAAGGTGTGTTTCTTCTTTCGTAAGGATTACTGTTCCAGCTGATCCTGTAAATCCTGTAATCCATTCTCGAGTTCTAAAGCGGGGTGCAACATACTCACAAAGGTGAACATCTGTTCCACTGATATAGAGGGCATCGATGTTCTCTTTTTTCATGTAATTTTGAAGAGATTGTATTCTGTTTCCTATTGTACTCATTTTTTCTTCCTCTTTCCTTTCTTCTTTTTACTAGGTACTTTCTCTTTTGCTTTTCTCTCTTGGTCTATGATGTATAGTTTCTTTGTGAGGGGGAATAATGCTATCCCACTGAGTATCATAAGGAGTGAAAGAATTTGTCCCATTGAGATATTCAACAGAGATTGGAAAAAATCTATAGAAGAACTCCCTTTTTCACCTGTGATAATATAGCCAAGGTGTGAATCGGGTTGTCTTACATACTCTATTGCAAAGCGGAACACGCCATAGCCTATGAGGTACCAAGCAACTGAGAACCCAGGCCATTTTCGTTTCGGTTGAACAATGAAATACATAATAATAAAGAGAATAATTCCTTCAAATAAGGCTTCATATAACTGGCTAGGATGACGGGGCAAACTAATTAAGTCCCCGATTTGGTAACTCATCCCAATCGAGTCAGCAAAATTACGAACCCACTCTATATTCGTAGAAAAGCGAGGAGATGCAGGGAAAATCATCCCCCAAGGAGCAGTTGTTATTCTTCCCCACAATTCTCCATTAATAAAGTTTCCAAGTCGTCCAGCTGTATATCCTAGAGGGATCGCAGTAACCAAAATGTCCCCTACATGGAAAAAAGAAAACTTGTATTGTTTAGAGAATAAGAGAGCTCCAACAACAGAGCCAACTAGTCCTCCATGGTAACTCATTCCGGGAAGGCCCACAAATGAACCATTTCTAAATGGCCAGAATATTAACCATGGATGGAGCCAATAGTATGAACTTCCTTCATACAATAGTGCAGAAAAGAGGCGAGCGCCCAAAATAAGACCTGTTATTGTATATAAAAAAAGGGTAAGTGTGTCATCATTACTAATTGATATTTTCCCTCTATTCCTTTGCCTGATAAATAAGACATATGTGAGAGCAAATGCCACAATATACATCATAGAATACCATCTAATAGGAAGAGAACTGATTACATAAGGTGAGATCCATGCTGGATAAGCTATATAGTTAATCATAGTGGGTAAGTGTATTGTCATAATTGATAGAGGTCAACTATGTATGATAACAGTAGCCGGTTAATTAGTTTTGAATTATACTGATAGTATGAAAAAATTAAGAATAGTTAGCATAATTTTTATTATAGCAATAAGTGTCTCAGTTGGAATCAGTTCTGGTGGTGTTGAGGAACAAATGCTCCCTTCTCTTTTTGCTCCATCAAAAAATACACAGGTCGCTAAAGGGGATGATATAACTCAAAATATTCGTAAGCTTGATTTACTCTATCGCCTTGTCGAAAGGGACTTCCTTTTTGACATAGACCACGATGCTGTTTACGAAGAAATGGCTAAAGGATTGTTTGAAGGATTAAAAGATGAATACTCTGCCTACATAGTTTCGAAAGAGAGTTCTGATTTTAGTGAAGATACCCTTGGAACATATGGAGGAATTGGAGCATACATCTCCAAAAACTATCTAAATTATAGAGATTTCTCTGACCCTAAAACATATATGATTAATATCACAAGTGTCTTTCCTGGGTCTCCTGCAGAGAATGCTGGATTAATGAGTGGAGATTTAATAAGCCATATTGATGGAGAACCTGTCGATGATTTAGAAGCAGATCAATCATCTTCAGCCCTTAAAGGTGAGGCTGGAACAATTGTTGTCCTCACTATTAAAAGGGGAGACGTCACATTTGATGTAAAAGTAACACGGAAAAATGTTCAAGTCCCAACAGTCTCAGCTTCTACTTTAGATAATAATATAGGATATTTACAAATTACTCAGTTTACTGAATCAACTGCAAAACAAGTACAAGAAAAGTTAGCAGCCATCAATGTAAATTCCCTCTCTTCTCTTATTATCGACCTACGAAATAATCCAGGTGGAATTGTTGATAGCACTCTTCGCATTGCAGATATGATTTTAGATGATGGCAAAATTGTTCAAATTCATTCTAAAAATGCAGAACGAGATAAAGTTTATGTGGCATCCGAGCAAGTCCTCATTCCAACAAGTATCCCAATTGTGTTATTAGTGAATGGGGGAAGCGCATCAAGTTCTGAAATATTAGCGGGAGCCCTTAAAGACAATAACCGGGCGACTCTTATTGGAACGACCACATACGGGAAAGGACTAATTCAAGTTGTCTCTCCTTTCGCTGATGGCTATTACACCCTTACATGGAGCCAATACAAAACTCCTAATGGTGATGATATTCACAAAGAAGGAATCCCTGTAGATATTGAAATAAAAGGGATGAAAGTTGATGAAGAGAATATGGAGTCCTATTTAGAGTTCATTAACAGTGGTGTTGCTGAAACATTTGCAAAAGAAAACCCATCTGGAAATGAACAAGATTATAAAAAGTTTGTTAACGAATATATGCCAAAAGAGGCCCCATTAGATGAACTCGTGTATAGAATCGTCTTGAGACGAGAATACTTAAGAGAACTCCCTTTTGAAGAGAGACCTTTAGCTGACATAGATTTTGACCCTGTATTAAAACGTGCTGTCGATTTCTTAACTACTGGTGAATAAATGCGAGTGTTTATGCTCCCCCCCCATTACAATGGGGAAAGCACAATAGAAATAAATGGGAAGGACTTTCACTATCTAGTGAATGTCCTTCGCCTTAAAGAAGGTTCTCCTTTTACATCTCGTGATAAAAATGGAGTATTCTTTGAGTTAACAATCACTTCAATCTCACAAAATTCCTTAATTGCTAATTCAGTGAAAAAAGAAGATTCTTATTCGAGTTCTACCGATACTCTTTGCGCATATAGGGGGTATTTCCCTGAAATACATCTTTTTCAAGGGCTTCCTAAAGGGAAGAAGATGGAGAGTATTATTCGGCAATGTACTGAAATTGGAATTATGTCTATTACACCGTTAATATCTACTTTCTGTGTTGCCGATATCTCAAGAAAAGAAGAGAGTAAAATAATTCGGTACCAAAGTGTTGTAAAGGAAGCCCTACAACAAAGTAGCTCCCCTGTAATGACAAAGATTAATCACTCAATTGATATAAAGCATCTCGTTAAGAGTATTGAATATCCTCATAGGCTCCTTGTTCTCCATCAAATACCTAAAGAAAACCCAGCTTCACTATTTTCAATAATAACCAATCTTATTACAGACGATAAAAAAGCTCCGATCTATGTTGTAATTGGCCCTGAAGGGGGCTTTAGTGAACAAGAAGTAGAATCTTTGGTAGAAAAAGGGGCTCAATGTGTTTTTCTTAATACCAATATTTTACGAACAGAAACTGCAGCAATAGTATCTGTTTCAATAATCCAACAATTTATTATTGACATCTTGTCTCATAACTGAGACATTGTGCTCCCTCTACTCTCAAATTATGATGTACATAACTTGACACATTAAGGCATCAGGAGTACGTCATGGCTATGTATTTATTTACAAAAGATCTGCGTTTAAGGGCTTCAATTAATACACAACTCGATAAGGGATGTATAAGCACAACTGATAAAATATCGGTTCAACGAACAAGTGAGAAGATACTCAATGATCCACATCCAGTACTTATTATTGATGAAGGGTTTTCAACAGATGGAGTACTTCCCTTATTAGAATACCTTATTTCATCCCACATTCCGGGTCCTAAAATATTAATTCCAAAACAAAAACAGACCTATTCCACTTATGCAAGTGAAGGAAGTATTACTATCTTGTATCGCCCATTTACCATAGAGCAACTCCTTACATGTGCTATGAGTGTGAGTTCAATAGAAGCAATAAAACCTCATATTTGTGATCAGGTAAAAGAAAAGTTAGAGCGTAATTCGCATAAAGGGATTCACGACTGTCCACTAGTGGGCAATTCTCCTCATATCATAAAAGTGAGAAATATTATTA